>LCOC01000001.1 GCA_001000545.1 Parcubacteria group bacterium GW2011_GWA2_47_21
TTTATACGGTTCTATAATAGCGAATGACAGGCTGGGGGTTTTCTCAATTTTAATTCTGAAATATGGCCAAAGATTATTATGAGACATTAGGGGTGCCGAGGAACGCGTCAAAGGATGACATTAAAAAAGCGTTCCGGAATTTGGCGCACAAATATCACCCCGACAAAAAAGACGGCGACGAGAAAAAGTTTAAGGAAGCCAACGAGGCCTACTCAGCGCTCTCCGACGACAAAAAACGCGCCGAATACGATTCCTACGGACGGGTGTTTAGCGAGGGTGGCCGTCCGGGCGGTGGTTTCGGTGGATTTAACGGCTTCGGCGGTTTTGATGGTTTTGGAGATTTTGATTTCTCTAACTTTTCCGCCCAAGGCGGACCAGCCTCGGGCTGGGACCTCGGCGATGTCTTTGGCGATATTTTTGGAGGAGGTTTCGGCCGAGAAAATCGGCGCGGGCGGGACATTTCCATAGACCTAGAGCTATCCTTCGCTGAAGCGGTGTTTGGCACCACCAGAAAAATTCTTTTGGCTAAAACATCATTCTGCGACATCTGTAAAGGAAGCGGCGGGAAAGTCGAAACGGGGATGGAGCAATGTAAGACCTGCAACGGCAAGGGTAAAATCAGAGAGAACCGCAGGTCGTTTTTCGGGGCGATTTCCACCGTTCAAACCTGTTCCGCCTGCCATGGCCGAGGCGAAGTGCCTAAAGAAAAATGCCCGGACTGTCGCGGGCTAGGGGTGATTAGGAAAGAGCAAGAAATATCAGTCGCCGTACCTGCCAGTATTGAAGATGGAGAAATGATTAGAATGGCTAACGGCGGCGAAGCGGTACAAGAAGGGATAGCCGGCGACCTTTATATTAAAATCCGCGTCAAACCCCACCCGCAATTTAAGAGGGAAGGCAAAAATTTAGTCACCGAATTGAGCATCAAGCTTACCAGCGCGATTTTGGGCGGCGAGTACACGATACAGACGCTTGACGGCGACATCGTCGTCAAAGTCCCAGCCGGCGTTTCTTTCGGAGAAATACTGCGCATCAAAGGGAGAGGGGTACCGGTTGATAAGCATCGCCGAGGCGACTTATTGATTAGGATTCATATTGAACTGCCGAAGAAACTTTCCAAAGAAGCCGTTAAAAAAATTGAAGAACTAAAGCGGGACGGAATATAACAAATAATCCCCCCCCTTGCCCGCCTTAAGGCGGCGAAATGCGAAATTTTACGGTTGGTTCCGCAAAATCTCACTTAAAAACTTAGGGATTTTGCGACCCGAGGACCTAAAATTTTGTGTTTCGTAATTCACGATTTTTCAAAACATTGCGTAGCGCTGGCGCGAGCATAGCAATCCACCTCAAGCGGCTCTGCCCGTTTTGAAAAAGGTGTGTCCGAACGGTTCTTTACACCAAAGAAATTCCATGCTAACTTACGAGACGGATGAAATTGAAACCTAGAAAATCGGTAGAACCAGTCGCTTTATTTCGTTGGACTTGGGAAAGTTTCAGGGTGCGTATCGGCGCATCCTCGAATCCCAGCGACCCAACTCGTTCAGAGCGAGTAATTAAACACAAACATCCCCAATCAGCAGGGGGTGTTTCTTTTTAGAGTGAATTTCCGGTTTATGATATATTAAAGGGTATGAGATTGGCGTTATTCATCCTGCTGTTTCCGATATTTATGCCCTTAGCGATTGTTATGGAACTAGTGCGTCCGCTTTGGTTCAATAAACCTGAAAAAAAGCGGAGTCCTTGGGTTTACATTCCGATTTTTTTAATTTTCGGCCCTATTTACCTTATCGTGGCCGCTGGATTTTTCTGGTGGGCGAAACTGGCCGAGCCGGGCGAGAAAGGCGGCGTATCCGAGGAGTTCAAGGAAATTTTCAGAGAATTGCTGACTTTCTTCAAGCCATAGCGATTTAATTTCTAATTGACCTAATTGGTCTAATTACTAAACAAGCACCCCGCCTACGCCACATCTTCGGCGGGCAGGCAAACAAATTCTAATGACCAAAATTCAAATCCGAAATAGCGAGATTGTTAGTTTAGAATTTTGGAATTGGAATGTTAGTATTGTTTGGCATTTGAAATTTGGGATTTGGGATTTTTTTAGGTCAATTAGATTAATTAGAACAAATAGGAATTATTCTTGTTCCCTTTGATAAGAACCTTATTACTGCTATCATCTTGAGCATGAGCGATAAACCAAAAATTCTTCTGTCCGGCGTCAAACCAACTGGCGCGCCGCATATCGGCAATTACTTTGGCGCGATGAAACAATTCGTGGATTTACAAGATGAATACAAACCGTACATTTTTATTGCCGACTACCATGCTCTAACGACCATTCACAGCGCCAAAGAGCTCCATCAAAACATCCTTGGCGTTGCTCTAGATTATCTGGCTATCGGCCTTAACCCCGAGAAAACCGCGCTCTTTAAGCAGTCAGACGTGCCGGAAGTCGCCGAGCTCGCTTGGATTTTTAACTGCATTACAACCGTTCCTTATCTTGAGCGCGCCCACGCTTACAAGGACGCGGTCGCTAAGGGTAGGGAGGTATCCGTTGGCACTTTTGATTACCCAATTCTTATGGCCGCCGATATTTTGATTCAAGACGCCGACGTGGTGCCGGTGGGACAAGACCAAAAACAGCACATTGAATACGCCCGCGATACGGCGGAAAAATTCAACCGAATTTTCGGCGAGACCTTTAAATTGCCCGAGGCCTTCATTCTGCCAAATGTTGAAGTCGTGAAAGGCATTGACGGCCAGAAAATGAGTAAAAGCTACGGCAACACCATTCCCTTATTCGCCTCAAGAGGAGAAATCCAAAAATTAGTTATGAGCATTGTTACGGACTCCGGCGCCGATATTCCGCAAAACGTCTACGCCATCCATAAACTTTTCAAATCGGAATCCGAACTCGCGAAACTTTACGAAGACAATAAAGGGAAATACAAAATTCTCAAAGAGGCGCTGATTGAGGACGCCGACACAACGCTCGCGCCGCTCCGGCGCCGGCGCCAAGAACTGGCGAAGAACCAGTCCACTGTCCTAAAAATCGTTGCGGAGGGCGGCAAGGTCGCCCGCGCCCGCGCCGCAAAAAAACTTGAAGAGACGCGAAGAAAAATCGGAGTCGTTCTGGAATCATGAATCAGCAAATAACAAAAGGGGGGCTAAAACAGAGCTTCTCTGTCTTAATCGGTTATTTGAAAAAATACCGGAGAGAGACGCTGGCTCTCTCCTTTTTAGGCGTGGTCTCGGCGGTGGGGAACGGCGCTGTGCCCTTTATCGCCGGCCGGTTTTTTGACTCCATTATCTCGCCGGAAACCAACGCGATTTTTGGTATCGTTTTGCCTCTTTACGCCATTTTACTTGCGCTTTGGGCCATAATCCAAATTGCCACTTACCTCGTGGATTGGCAGATAAATATAAGAAGTGAAAATTTTTCTAACGCCGTTTGGGTTGATTATTGGTCAAAAGGCGTCGCGCATCTTTTAGAACTGCCGATGGCGTTCCATAAAGCCAAGAAAATCGGAGAGGTGGGCGAAAAAATCAACCGCGCTTCTTTCGCTTTGGAAACGATTATCGGCCGGATAGTGATAGATTTGGCGCCGCAGTTTCTGTCTATCGCTATCGCTCTTGGCATAGGTTTTTACATTAATCCTATGCTTGCTCTGGCTCTTATCGTAGGCATCACAATCTATACGGCCATTCTCATCCGTTCGGTCGCGCCAATAGCGGCAATCCAACGCGAATACCACACTCATCTGTTTCGGGCTTTCGGCAACAGCTATGATATGGTGGGCAACGCTCTCGCCATCAAACAGGCGACGGCGGAAGAATTTGAAGCCAAAAGAATGACTACGCTCCTCAAGGGGCCGGTCCTGTCTTTATGGTCAAAAATGAATAAAATTTGGAGTAATTTAACACTCGGCCAACGCATCATAATTCTCGGCACGCAACTGATAATTTTCGTCGCTTCAATTTATTTTATTAACCAAGGCAAAATGACGATAGGCGGCCTTTTGGCTTTCAACGCCTACGCCACTATGGTGTTCGGGCCGTTTGTCGTCGTCGGCCGCAACTGGCAGACGATTCAAAACGGCGTTATCCAGCTGGAAGAGGCCGAGGGCATTCTCCGCGAGCCGGAAGAAAAATATCACCCATCCGGCGCGGCGGAAAACACCAAAATCCAAGGGAACATAGCTTTCAAAAACGTTTCTTTCTACTACGACAAAAAAACGCCGGTGCTTCATGGCATAAATTTTGAAGTGAAAGCCGGCGAAATTGTCGCCTTGGTCGGCGAGTCGGGAGTCGGCAAATCCACCCTAATTGATTTAATTTCCGGCTATCATTTCCCGAAAGAGGGCCAGGTGCTAATTGACGGCCAGCCGATTGAGATACTTGACTTACTGTCGCTTCGTTCACAAATTGGCGTCGTGCCTCAAGAAGTCGTCCTTTTTAATGACACGATTCTTCACAACATCCGGTACGGCTCGTTTAGCGCCACCGAGGAAGCGGCCAAAACGGCGGCAAGAGAGGCGCACGCTTATGATTTCATAGAGAAATTTCCGGACAAGTGGCAACAAACGGTTGGCGAGCGTGGGGTGAAATTGTCTGTCGGCCAGAAACAGCGGGTGGCAATCGCTCGGGCGATTCTACGAAACCCTAAAATTTTAATTTTGGATGAGCCGACTTCGGCTTTGGACGCCGGTTCGGAAAAAATAATCACCGAGTCGCTGGAGCGGCTAATGCGGGGTAAGACCACTTTCATTATCGCCCACCGCCTTTCAACCGTTAGGAAAGCCCATAAAATCTTGGTCTTTAAAGACGGTAAAATCGTGGAATCCGGCCAACACGAGGAACTTCTTAAAATCGCAAGCGGCGAGTACCGCCGGCTTTATGAATTACAAATCGGACTGCATAACTGAGGCGGAGCCGACGCGGAAAAAAGTTATTGAAAACTATGAAAAATGTTATGGCTCTGTTAATATCATTCTCATGCAGAGAACTTATATAAAAGATGTAAAAGGAAAGACGGGAGAGGAAGTCAAGATTTCCGGTTTTGTGGATGTGCGGCGCGACCACGGTAAACTCATTTTTATTGACCTCCGCGATATTTCCGGCAAAGTGCAAATGGTCGCATTACCTAACCATAAAGAAGCGCATAAATTGGCGGGTGAGGTTCGCCCGGAATGGGTTATTGAAGTAATGGGTAAGGTCAATAAGCGACCGGAAAAATTGATAAACAAAAACGAACCGAACGGAGAAGTGGAGTTAGAAGTTTTGGAAATCAAGATTTTGAATCAAGCGGAAACCCCGCCGTTTAACCTTCAAAGCGATGGAAAAGAAATCGGCGAAGAAGCCCGCTTAAAATACCGCTTTCTTGATTTGCGCCGCCCTCGCCTTCAAACTAACATGGTGAATCGTTTTAAAATCACCCAGTTTGTCCGCAACGCTTTGGAAAAAGAGGGCTTCGTTGAAATTGAGACCCCGCTTCTTTCTGCCACTACCCCGGAAGGTTCGCGCGATTACATCGTTCCGGCGCGATTGGATAAAGGAAAATTTTATTCTCTGCCTCAATCGCCGCAACAATACAAACAGCTTATTATGGTTGCCGGTTTTGAGAGATACTTCCAATTCGCTCGTTGTATGAGGGACGAAGACACCAGAGGCGACCGCCAGCCGGAATTCACGCAACTGGACTTGGAGATGAGTTTCGTGGCGCAGGAAGATGTTATGGCCTTAAACGAGAAACTCTTGATTGAACTTGTCAAAGCAATCTACCCCGAGAAAAAAATTCAAGAAATCCCTTTCCCTCGCTTGACCTATAAAGAAGTGGTGGAGAAGTATAAAACGGACAAGCCGGATTTGCGCCAGGACAAAAATAATCCCGACTTGCTGGCTTTTCTGTGGATTGTTGATTTTCCGTTTTTTGAGAAAGATGACAAAACGAAGCCAAATTCCGATGGAACGCCTAAATGGACTTTTACTCACAATCCGTTTTCCGCGCCTAAACCGGAACATATGGATTGGCTTATGAAAGCGGAACAGATACCCGAAATTCTTACGACCCAATACGACGTGGTTCTGAACGGCTTTGAAATCGGCGGAGGCAGTATCAGAAATCATCGGCCGGAAGCGCTAAAAAAGGTCTTTCAAATCATGGGTTACACCGACGACAGAATAGAAAAAAATTTCGGCCATATGTTAAAGGCCCTTTCTTCCGGCGCGCCTCCTCACGGCGGGATTGCTTGGGGATTTGACCGACTGGTAATGCTCCTTCAAAACGAGCCCAACATTCGTGAAGTTATTGCTTTTGCTAAAACCGGCGAGGGAAGGGATTTGATGATGGGCGCGCCTTCGGAGGTCTCCTCCGAACAACTTGCTGAACTCGGAATTAAAATTACTCCGCGATAAAACTAGCAAGGTTCAACCTCGCTAGAACAACCTCGCCAGAAAGGTTAAACCTTTGCTATTCTCCAATAGCCCCCGTGTCAACGTGGCAGGTTGACGCGTAAATATGGCTTTAAATAAAGAAATTTCAAGAGTTAAGAAAATTTGATGATTTTGCTTGACTTTTTTGTTGCTCTGATAACTTCGTACTTCCATTAACTTAATACTTAATAAATAATGAGTTATACTTTCCCTATGTCGTTCCCTATGTCGTTTGAGGTTAAAACGGGGGTGTTTCAAGGGCCGCTTGATTTGCTTTTGAATTTGATTGAAAAACGGAAACTCCATATCAATGAAATTTCGCTCGCCAAAGTGGCCGACGATTTTATTCTTTACACCAAACGCTTGGGGGACTTCCCGCTCTCCGAAAGCGCCAATTTTATTTTAATCGCCGCCACGCTGGTTCTTATAAAGTCCAGGTCTTTGCTCCCAAACTTGGAACTCTCTGAGGAAGAGGGGGGGAGTATTGAGGAGTTGGAAAGACGCCTCAAACTGTACAAAAGAATGCGCGGGCTTGCCCGCCATATAAGCAAGAATCTCGGCCTATCGCCCATATATAATCCCTGCGAACGCCCAATAGAACCAGTTTTTTCTCCCGACTCGGCCATTACCCCATCAAATTTGCTCGGCTCTATTCGCGAGGTGCTCAAGAATCTGCCGAAAAAGGATTTTCTGCCCAAAGCGATAGTGGATAAAGTAATCAGTTTAGAAGAGATGATTGAAAATCTGACGGAAAGGATTAAAACCAGCATTAAAATGAGCTTCAGGGAATTTTCTAAGATTGGCAGAGAGAAAAAAGTCAATGTGATTGTGGGATTTTTGGCTATGCTTGAATTGGTGAAACAAGGTATAATTCAAGTCAAGCAGGAAAAACATTTTGAAGACATTACCATAGAAACAGAAAGCGTTGCGACCCCAAATTATGCCTAACATAATTAGTTTGGAATCAAAAATCGAGGCCCTGCTTTTTTGGAAAGGTGAACCGGTTAAAATCAAACGGCTAGCCGCGATTTTGGAGGCCTCGGAGGAAGAGGCCGCGAAAGCGCTGGAACGGCTGGAGAAGAATTTTTCCGGACGCGGTGTAGCGCTTATCAAGAAAAGCGACGAAGTCATGATGGGAACGGCGCCCGAAACGTCGAGCATCATAGAAAAATTGACAAAAGAAGAACTAGCGAGGGATTTGGGAAAAGCCGGTCTGGAAACTCTTGCCGTCGTTCTTTATAAAGGGCCGGTAGTCAGAAGGGAAATAGATTTTATCCGCGGAGTCAATTCAACATTTATCATAAGAAATTTAATGATTAGGGGGCTCATTGAAAGGATTCCGAATAAAAACGATATGCGGGCGTTTTTATACCAGCCGACATTTGCGCTTCTTGGCCATTTGGGGATTAAAAGAATGGAGGATTTGCCGGAGTGGGCAACGGTAAAAAAGGAAATTGAAATGTTTGAATTGGCAAACAAAGAAAGCGCCGAGGGGGACGATTCAAATTTAAAAAATGTCTCTGCCGAAGATTAAAAAATATGGATGCTTCAAGCGAACAACTGAATAATCCGGAAAACCCAAACCAAGAGAAGGAAGCGGAAAATGCTCCGGCCGGCTCTAACCAGAATACTGTCGGCATTGCGGCGGTCGTATTGGCGCTAGCGCTCTTCGGAATTTTTACCTTCCATATTGATTTAAACCAGAAATCAGAAAACACGCGGGCGGCTTTTCAGAGGGGCGGTATGGATAATTTAAAGTTTCCCGCCGACCGCCGAATGATTGACGCCTTTCAAGGCCTTCAGTTGGAAGCAAAATCGGTGGCTATTTTTGACTTGCAATCGGGAGAGTTTGTGTACGAAAAAAACGCAACCGCCCAACTGCCACTGGCTTCTCTTACAAAAATAATGACGGCTATTGTCGCCAAAGAGTCAATTAGCAACCCGACGATTGTGACTATAGAAAAAGATGACATCACTCAGGATGGCGATAGCGGCCTAAAAATCGGCGAGGAATGGAATCTTTACGATTTGATTAAATTTATGCTGGTCTCTTCTTCAAATGACGGCGCCAGCGCTTTGGCCACGGCTATCGGCGCCAGCGCGGATGGCCTGGCTAAACCAGAAACCGAAGGGGAAATCGCGTCAAGCAAGGAGTCCTTTATAGAAAAAATGAACGGGAAAGCGGTTGAACTGGGGTTGGACCAGACATTTTTCCTGAATGAATCCGGCCTTGATGAGACCGAGGGATTAAGCGGCGCATACGGTTCGGCCCGCGACGTGGCAAAGCTCTTGGCTTACGCCATTATCAAACACCCCGATATAATGTCCGTTACGGGCGAGAATGAGTTAATCTTTTCCACCTTCGGTAATGAAAATCATTCTGCCAAAAATACCAACCCGAACGCCGCGTCGCTCCCCGGAATCCTCGGCTCCAAAACCGGTTTTACGGATTTGGCCGGCGGTAATTTAACCGTCGCTTTGGACGCGAGTTTTGGTCGGCCAATCATAATCGTCGTTTTGGGCTCAAGCGAAGAGGGAAGGTTTAGGGATGTGGAAACATTGGCAAAAGCGGTGTTCGCTGATTTTTATTGGTCGGAGAAGACATAGATAAGCTGATTTGATAAAGATTGGCCTCATGCGCCCGATTTCCGATTGACCCAAACCATTAAACCTCAGGAGCTTGATTTTATTTGGTAATTTTTTGTTTTATGATTTTAAACGCCGTAAAAATCCTTTTGCCCGCCGCCGTCGCGTTCTTTGTCGGAATCGGCATAACTCCCGCTTTGACTCACTTTCTTTACAAATATAAATTTTGGAAAAAGAAAGCGGGTAAGAAAACCTTTGACGGAGAAGAGACGCCAATCTTTAACTCGCTTCACGCCGGCAGGGAAGTGGGCATTCCTAAAATGGGCGGGCTGGTGATTTTAGCTTCGGTCGCTATTACAACTTTCCTGCTTTGGGCAATAGGCAGTATTTGGCCCCAGAGCGTTTTCCCTAAACTTGACTTCTTAAGCCGAGACCAGACATGGCTCCCGCTTTTTACTTTAATTGCCGGCGGCCTAATCGGTCTCATAGACGACTTTCTGGAAGTCAAAGGAAGCGGTGATTATATTGCCGGCGGATTGTCGCTTAGAAAGCGCTTGATTTTGGTTGCCGCCATTGCTTTGGGCGCGGCCGCTTGGTTTTATTTAAAACTTGATGTGGCCGCCATCGGGGTACCGTTTCTAGGCGATGTCAATATCGGCCTTTTCTTTATACCGTTTTTTATCTTGACGGTTATCGGCATTTATTCGGGTGGAGTGATCGACGGCATTGACGGTTTGGCCGGCGGCATTTTCGCGACAATCTTCGGCGCTTATTCCATAATCGCTTTCGCCCAAGAACAGATAAATCTCGCAGCTTTCTCCGCCGTGGTCGCCGGAGGTATTTTGGCTTTTCTTTGGTTTAATATCCCGCCGGCGCGATTTTATATGTCCGAAACCGGCACGATGGGGCTGACCATCGCGTTGGCCATCGTCGCTTTTATGACGGACAGCGTCGGCGAAGGGCACGGCGTTTTAGCGCTCCCGATTATCGCCGCGCCCCTTGTGCTGACAACCGCTTCTGACATTATCCAAGTAACGGCAAAAAAAATTTTTGGCAAAAAGGTCTTTGTGATTGCCCCGCTCCACCATCATTTTGAAGCCAAGGGCTGGCCTTCTTATAAAGTGGTAATGCGTTACTGGGTCTTGGGCATTATTTTCGCCGTGCTGGGGGTCGTTTTTGCTTTGATTGGATAAAATGAATTTCCTTACGCCATCCGCTAAAAAAATTGACAGAGTTTTCCTGATATCCTCGTTATTAATCGTCTTTGCCGGGGTCTTAATTTTTTCGTCCGCTTCGCTCGGCCTTTTGGTCAAAGACGGCCCTAATTTGGGCCATGTGGTTTTCAGCCAGCTCTTTCTTGGTCTGGCGCTCGGACTCGTCGGACTCTTTGCCTGCTCCAAAATAAACTACCGCGTCTGGCGCAAGTGGTCTTTTTACATATTCATCGGCGCCTTAATTTTAAATTTAATAGTGTTTCTGCCGAGACTCGGATTAACCCACGGCGGCGCCACTCGCTGGATTGAGATAGGGGGTTTGACTTTCCAACCGTCTGAATTTTTAAAGCTGGCTTTCGCCCTCTACTTGGCGGCTTGGCTTTCAGGGATGAGAGAAAAGGTCAAAACGGCAAAGTGGGGGCTGTTCCCTTTACTCCTTATCTTAAGCGTGATAGCTCTGATAATTTTTGCTCAACGCGACACCGATACCTTCTTTGTTATGACCGCTGCCGGTCTCATCATGTATTTGGTGGCGGGCGGAAAATTAAAACACCTCGCCGTTATCGCTTTGACGGGTCTGGCCGTCATCTTTGTTTTGGTGATTTCCCGCCCTTACCTCATGACCAGAATAACGACTTTCATAAATCCCGACGACAACCCGAGCGGTTCCGGCTACCAAATCCAGCAATCTTTAATTGCCATCGGCTCCGGCGGGCTTTCCGGCAGGGGATTCGGCCAAAGCGCTCAGAAATTTATTTTACCGGAACCGGTGGGCGATTCTATCTTCTCCGTCGCGGCGGAAGAATTCGGTTTCTTGGGGAGCACTCTTTTGATTGCGTTATTCGTATTTTTTGCCATTCGGGGGTTTAAAGTCGGCGCCCGAGCGCCGGACCAGTTCGGTGGTCTGATAGTCGTTGGTATTATCAGTATGATAATGGTTCAATCATTTATGAATATGGCCGCTATGATGGGCATTATTCCGCTTTCCGGTATGCCGCTCATCTTTATCAGCCACGGCGGCACGGCGTTGTTCGTGGCGCTGTGCGAAGTGGGCATTATTCTTAATGTTTCAAGATACGGGAGATTGGATTAAAAATATCAATGTATAATGGGCGCAACGAGTATTGTCCCAATTACCGTTAAACATTAAAATGAACCTATGAAAATCCTATTGACAGGCGGCGGTTCGGGCGGGCATTTCTACCCGATTATCGCCGTGGCTGAAGCGCTCCGAGAAATCGCCAAAGAGGAAAGATTGTTCAACTTGGAACTTTATTTTATGTCCGACCGGGCGTACAGCCGGCAAATTCTTTTTGAACAGGACATAATCTTCAAAAAAGTGTCCGCCGGAAAAAGGCGCTTGTATTTCTCTCCCAGAAACATTATTGATTTATTCAAAACAGCCATCGGAGTGTTAAAAGCGATTTTTGAGATGTATAAGATTTTTCCCGATGTCGTTTTCGGCAAAGGCGGTTACGCCAGTTTTCCGGCGCTTTTTGCCGCCAAAACACTTAAAGTTCCCGTCCTCATTCACGAATCAGACAGCACACCGGGACGAGTCAATATCTGGGCGGCGGAATTCGCCAGAGGCATTGCCGTTTCTTTCCCCTCCGCCGCCGATTATTTTCCCAAAGAAAAAGTGGTCTATACCGGCAACCCCATAAGAAAAGCGATACAAGCCGTCTCGCCGGAGGGCGCCTACGAACTTCTAAATCTTGAAAAATATGTGCCGGTTGTTTTTATTCTAGGCGGGTCGCTTGGCGCCGAAATTATAAATGATGTCATCATAGACGCCTTGCCGGAATTGGTAAAAAAATACCAAGTGATTCACCAAACCGGCATCGCGAATTTTAAAATTGTTTCCGACACGGCAATATTGAATTTAATGGACCATTCGAATAAGAACCGCTACCACCCTTTTGAGTACTTAAATGATTTAAAACTCAAGGCGGCAGCCGGCGTGGCCGATGTAATCATATCCCGCGCCGGTTCAACGATTTTTGAAATCGCCTTATGGGGCAAACCGTCAATCATTATCCCCATCACCGAATCGCACGACGACCACCAGCGCCGCAACGCTTTCAATTACGCCCGTTCCGGCGCCGCCACCGTTATTGAAGAAAATAATCTCGCCGCCAACGTCTTGCTCTCGGAGATTGATAGAATAATAAACAATTCCGTTGAAAGAGAAAAAATGGCGGCGGCGGCCAAAAACTTCGCCCACGCCAACGCCGCGGAAAAAATCGCCAAAGAGCTTATTGCCATCGCCCTAGAACACGAAACCTGATACTCCTCCCTAGAGTATGATAAAATGGCTTCATGGAAAAGAAGCCGATTGTCAGGTTCGCGCCCAGCCCCACCGGTCCCTTTCATGTCGGGGGAGCGAGAACCGCGCTCTTCAATTACCTTTTCGCCAAACAAAACGGCGGAAAATTTATCTTACGCGTTGAAGATACGGATAAGGAAAGAAGCGAACCGAAATACGAGGAGGATATTATTGATTCCTTGAAATGGCTCGGCCTTTCTTATGACGAGGTGTATCGCCAGTCGGATAGGGGAGATGCCCATAAAAAATACTTGAAACAACTGGTTGATTCCGGCCACGCCTACATCTCCAAAGAACAACCGGCTACCGACCTGCCTCTGCAGGCAGGCAACCGACAACCGACGGCAAATACGGGTCGGAGAGAGGAGGTCATCAGATTTAAAAATCCCAATAAGAAGGTCGCTTGGCGGGATTTAATCAAGGGAGAGATAGAATTTGACACAACCGAGCTTAAAGATTTCGTGATAGCAAAAAGTTTTGACGAGCCCCTTTTTCACCTGGCCGTCGTCGTAGACGATTTTTTAATGGGTATCACCCATGTGATAAGAGGCGAGGACCATATTTCAAACACTCCCCGCCAAATTTTGATTCAGGAGGCGATAAACGCGCCAAGACCCAAATATGCCCACATCCCGCTTATATTGGCGGCTGATAAATCAAAGCTTTCCAAGAGAAAACACGGCGAGTCGGTTTCCGTTTCATACTACAAAAAAGAGGGCTATTTGCCTGAGGCCCTGATTAACTTTTTGGCTTTCCTTGGCTGGAATCCGGGAGATGATAAAGAGATAATGTCTGTTGGCGAGTTGATAAAAGAATTCAACCTGTCAAAAGTCCAAAAAAGTGGCGCTATCTTCAATGAAGATAAACTCCGCTGGCTCAATCGCGAGTACATAAGAAAGGGGGTAGGGGAAGACAACACCTTCGTAATGAGTAGCGTGCCGGAAGAATTCAAAATGGGGAGAAACGGGAAAGAGTTGAAAGAACTTCTTACGGTGGTATTTGAACGGTTGTCTACATTAAGCGAGTTTAGAAAGGAAACAAAAGCGGGGGAATGGGATTTCCTAGTAAAAGGTAGGAAGATTAAATATGATTCGGAGTTACTTTGCCGCGCTCTTGACAGAAATGACACATTATTACATTTAAGTAAAGCGGGTGAAATCCTACAAGAGCTTCCTGACGGCTCATTTACAAGCCAGTCCGTCAAAGAAAAAATATTTCCTTACGCTGAAAAATCCGGCAAAAAGAATATCCTGTGGCCCTTGCGCGTGGCGCTCTCCGGCAAAGAAAAATCGCCAGACCCTTTCACTATTCTGGCGCTTATCGGCCGGGCCGAAGCCGTTCTGCGCCTTCGAGCGGCGGTGGAATTCTTGAGACAGAGTTGATTAAAATCCCCATCTAAAATGACGACGCGAGTCCCGCGAATTAAATATAATGCGAATGCCGCCGGTATCGCCGCCATCATTCTGCTATCAAACTTCATGACGGCAAGCGCCGCACAGGTGGACACCATCTCTGATTTGCAGCAGAAAATCCGCGAGCGAAACGAAGAAATCAGCAAACTTGAGGCGGAAATCGTCATTTACCAAAGCGAAGTTGGGAAAACGGTTAAAGAAGCAAATACGCTTCAAAACACCTTAAAGGCACTGGACTTGTCGCGCAAAAAACTGGTTGCCGATATTGGGGTTACTACTAGCAAAATTAGCAAAGCGAATTTGGAATTAGACCAATTATCTTTGGCAATTCAAGGCAAAGAATCGGATATTTCGGAAAATCACGAGGCCATAGCCGAATCGGTGCGAAGAATCAACGAAGCGGACGCCAACAATCTCGTGGAAATAATGCTCTTTGCCGAAAGTATTTCAGATTTCTGGAATGACATTGAACGGCAGAAACAATTCCAGCTCGGCCTTACGGCGCGTTTGGAAATTCTTAAGAACCTCAAGGCCGATTTAGAAACTAATCACAAAGAAGTCGGATTGAAAAAATCCCAACTGGAATCGCTTCAAAGGCAATTGTCGGACCAGAAAAAAATCATTGAGATAAACCAAAAGGAAAAGGATGGCATATTAAGGGCGACAAAAAACAAAGAATCCGCATTCCGAAAAACCCTTGAAGAAAAACTGGCTTTGAAAGAGGCCTTTGAAGAGGAGCTCTTAGAATTTGAATCCAAACTCCAGCTGGAAATTGACCCGACTAAATTGCCGAAAACCGGCAGCGGGGTCCTAAAGTGGCCTCTGGCCTCGGTCTTCGTAACCCAATACTTCGGCAATACGACTTTCGCCAAAACCACAAACGCTTATAGCGGGAAGGGGCACAACGGCATTGACCTGCGCGCCGGAACTGGCACGCCAATCTTAAGCGCCGCCTCCGGCACCGTAGCGGGCACCGGCGACACCGATACTGTCTGTCCCGGCGCGTCGTACGGTAAATGGGTGTTAATTACTCATGAAAACGGTCTTTCCACGCTTTACGCGCATTTATCGCTGATTAAGGTCGTGCCGGGCCAAAATATCGGCACGGGCGAACTTGTGGGTTATAGCGGCAATACCGGCTACTCAACGGGCCCACACTTACATTTCACCGTTTATGCCACTCAAGGCGTGCAAATTCTAGAAAGAAAAAGCCGGGTCTGCGGCGGAACTTACCGAATGCCGGTTGCGGACTTGAAAGCGTATATTAATCCGCTGTTGTATTTGTAAAATACCAATACAATATACGAGATACGAGTTTAAAATATTTTTTTCAGAGAATGCTTAATAAAAATACAAATCACCGTGGGCGAATCCTAGTAACCGCGCTTATTGTGGTCGGGCTTGTCGGCTTGATGGCTTATTTTGACATCAACGCTAGGGAACTCGCCGATAAAGCCACTAAAAGCCCGGCTGGCGCATTCGTAATGACAAATTTTGACAAGGCGAAAAAAATTTTGATACCGGTCGTTAGAAATAGTTGGACGGTAGTTGCGGATTCTCATACATGGTCAGCCATACAAACTTTTACCTCCGCATTTATTGCTAACATAATTTACACAGAAGAAACTCAAAGCGAGTGATTACTAATTACTATTTGAAGATGGAACCACGGACAACAAAAAATAAATGGACCATTTCTAATATTAAAGACGGCTTTGAGAGATTTTTTCGTGACTATTCTAGATATCCTACAGCCACAGAAATAGACGGATGTGATTATTTACCTTCATCCAGGCAAATACAGAGAAGATTTGGCGGTTTGCCTCGTCTTCGCGAAACTCTTAAACTTAAAGGAGTCCATGATTTCACTAAAGGCGAATACAGCTCAAATAGAGCAAAAAAAATAAATAAACGCTCTTATGAACTTGAAACCCAAATCTATCGCTATCTACTAGATAGATTCGGAAAACCATTTGTTCACCGTGAGTATCTTTTTAACGATGACAGAAGAACGCGAACGGATTTTTTTGTTTTTTGCTCAAACGGAAATTTCTCTGTGGATGTATTTTATCCGAGTGATAAGAAAAATATGACCGGCTGTATCAATAGTAAACTTAAAACATATAGCAGCAATCACACACTCCAGTACCCTGTGATTTTCTTAATGATGAATGATGAGATTCAAGAATCTGAGATTGAAGCTATGATAAAGAAGAAAACAAAACCCCTCAAAGATTATCAGAAGATAATGACAATGAATCAATTCAAGAAATTCTGCGAAGGAAGGAAGAACAGCGATAAAAGCTCCAATCCAACCAATGTCGCACAAGTTATCTGAATAAAAGATATATTGTGCGACACGGCAATTTAAACTCTTGCCCCAGATGTCTGCCCTACCCCGAGCGGATTTTCTTCAGAAATTCAGCAAAACAAAATCTCCGCCGTAGGCGGAGATTTTGTTTTTAAAGCTTTGATTACCTTCTGCTGATACTCATCCAAGAGTCCGAATTATTCCAGCAAGGAGCCGAGGCCTGCCAGGGCTTCGCGCCGTATTTGTTGTAAAGATACTTGGCGAAATCCATATTCCCTTCCAGGGTGTAAATGTCAAACCCAAGCGCATCGGCCTTATCACCATGATAAAACTCGTTTATCTGCATTACACCGACATCGCCTCTGTTGACCTTCCCCCTAAGAATTTGCCCGTTCTTGCCTAAGTGCCGGAAAGTGGATTCGCATTTGGCAATTTCCGCGAGAATTGGCTCGTCCGTAAAATACTCGCGAACATAGGACTCCAAGGTCATCGGCCGGTCCAACTTTCTTTCCGAAACAACAATATTTGTATCGGAAGGCGCAACATTCTCGTGAATCAGTACGGTTGTTTGAGCATGAGTCGCGGTGATGAAAGTAATCAAGCTTGTTAGCATTCCAAGTGTCATCATAAATTTTCTTGATTAACCCGCCCGCTATTTCCAATGATTGTGGAAAATTAGAGGCGAGCATACTTACAAACCAATCCGCCTGGCGGCGGATTATTCGTAAACTAAAAACCAGAGCTTGGCTCTGATTTACGCCGAACATCGTAGCAGAAAAAACACTTGCTGTCAAGGTTATTTCGTTGTCTAAAAAACGGCTCTATTGGGGCGTTGTTTAGTGTTTTGTGACCCGTGTCTATTCTATTTTGTCCACCTTGTGAAGTTGAAAATATCTGCTAAAGCGCCCTACTTTATCCTCGTGGCCAAGGCGTTTTTTGACAAAAATTATCAAAAATGTTAATTTGTATGGTCTGACTTCAAAAACCCCCATTAGCTTTGAATTACGAAACATAAAATTTTAGGTCCTCTGGCCGCAAAATCCCTAAGTTTTTTTTAAGGAGATTTTGCGGAACCAACCATAAAAAAATTTATGTTTTGTAATTCACGCCTTTAACTAAAATATGGAAATTAGAAACATAGCCATTATCGCCCATGTTGACCATGGCAAAACCACCTTGACTGACGCCTTAATGCGGGAAACGGGCATGGTTAAGGACGCAAGCGTCAGTATGGATTCCAACGCTCTTGAACAGGAGCGCGGCATTACTATTTATTCAAAAAACGCTTCGTTTTTTTGGAAAGGGACAAAGGTGAATATCGTAGACACGCCCGGCCACGCTGATTTCGGCTCGGAGGTTGAACGGGTGCTCCGCTCTATTGACACGGTGCTTCTCGTGGTGGACGCCCAAGAAGGGCCGATGCCCCAGACCAGATTTGTGCTCAAGAAGTCCCTTGAACTCGGCTTAAAGCCCATCGTCGTTATAAATAAGATTGATAAGCCGGCAGCCAGGCCGGCGGAAGCGCATGATGAAGTGCTGGAACTTTTTATGGAGCTTGGCGCAAGCAATGAACAGCTTGATTTCAAGACGCTTTACGCTATCGGCCGGCAGGGCATCGCCAAAAGGCGCTTGAACGATGAAAATGAAAATCTCGCTCCCCTTCTAGACACCATCTTAAGGGAAGTGCCGCCGGCCAAAACCAAAGACGCGCACGGGGAAAAACTTTTAATGCAGCCCTTTAACTTGGGCTATGACAACTTTCTCGGCCGTTTGGCGGTTGGGAGAATCTATCAAGGCGTCGTCCGCCAAGGAGATGGGGTTTTTGTAAAAAAGACAAACGGCGAAACGGAAGAAGGCAAGATTACAAAAATATTTACCTTTGAGGGTATGGAAAAAAAGAGCGTGCCGGAAGCGTTTGCCGGCGATATCGCCATGGTTGCCGGTTTGCCGAATGTCTATATAGGCGACAGTATTTGCGAAAATGCCGAACAAACACCTATGCCCGCCATCGCGATTGACGAGCCGACCATTGCCATAAATCTGTTGGTGAACGACTCCCCTTTCGGCGGACGAGAAGGCAAATTTGTGACCACTCGCCAAATAAGGGAGCGCCTCGAGAAAGAGCTGGAGGTTAATGTCGGCTTAAAAATCGATTGGAGCGCGCCCGATTTCTTCCGGCTTTACGGGCGAGGTGAGCTTCATATTTCCATTCTCTTGGAAAATATGCGGCGCGAGGGTTTTGAATTTCAGGTCTCCGAACCGCAGGCGATTATCAAAGAAGAAAATGGCGAGCGATTAGAGCCGTTTGAGGAGGCGGTCATTGACGCACCGGCCGCTTCCGCCGGTTCGGTGATAGAAAAGTTAACGCGCCGGCGGGGCATTCTGACGGCAATGAAAGAAGAGAGTTCGCATACCAGGATGATTTTTGAAATGCCGACCCGAGGGCTCTTGGGTTATAGAAGTGAATTTATCATTAACACCAAAGGCGAGGGCAGTTTGTCCTCCCGCTTCATCGGTTTCAAACCGTTCGCCGGAGACATAAAACGGCACACTTTCGGTTCAATGATTTCAATGGAGAACGGCACGGCCCTCGCCTATTCCCTTTTTAAACTGCAAGAGCGCGGCATTATATACATAGACCCGGCAACGCCGGTTTATGAAGGAATGATTATCGGCAACACCGCCAAAGGCGAGGACTTGGATGTGAACCCGACGAAAAATAAACAACTGACGAATTTTCGAAACACCAGCATGGGGGACGCGATTGACCTCACTCCCCCATTCCGGCTCTCTATTGAACGCGGCATGGAAATAATGAAAGAAGACGAGTACCTGGAAATCACGCCGAAATCGGTCCGGCTTCGCAAGAAATATCTTTCAAAAACCGCCCGCGCCAAAGCGGAGCGCCAAGAGAGAAAAATCCCTGACGATTAACTTTTCCGTTTTTAGGACATCTTTCGGGGTACCCGGTAATGCTCCGGGGCCTCACGCACCCCATGCGTGTATACTGCTTTTATACTATACCCCGAACGCGCGACATTTCGCCCGCCGGCGCATTAAATGTAATACAAATAGAGCGGGTTGCCTAGCCGAAACCGCTCTGCGGAAGAAATTCTGAATGTCTTCCCGCAACCTCATTGATATTGGGCTAATCGCTTGCCAAAAGACCCAAACGCCTATTCTCAAATTCCTTGCCTCGCCCTGCCTGCCGGCAGGCAGGTTGGGAATTTGAGAATAGGCGTTTGGGTCGGAATTATTTGTCTGAGTGAATTAATTTTTCCAATTCCTTAATTTCATCCCGAAGCAACGCCGCCGATTCAAAGTCCAAAATTCTCACCGCCTTGCTCATTTGCTTCCTTTTCTCGGCGATAAATTTATTGGGGTTGTCTTTAAAGAGCTTACTGTCCAGAATCAAAAGATTCCTCACGATTTTTTTATGCTCGCTTCCAAACTCTTCGGTAATATCCTTAATGATTTTAGAAATGGTCTTCGGCGTGATGCCGTGGCGTTTGTTGTAAGAAAGTTGGATTTTGCGCCGGCGGTTTGTCTCTCTTATCGCCTTCTCCATTGAACCGGTGCTCTTATCGGCGTAAAGAAGGACTTTGCCGTTTACATTCCGCGCCGCCCGGCCAATGATTTGGATTAAAGAAGTCTCGGAGCGGAGAAACCCCTCCTTATCGGCGTCTAAGATGCCGATAAGGGAGACCTCTGGCAAATCCAAACCCTCACGAAGCAGATTCACTCCCACCAAAATATCAAAATCGCCGCGGCGGAATTTTGAAAGAATTTGGATGCGCTCCAAGGTTTCTATGTCGCTATGAAGGTACTCGGCCTTTATTCCCCTTTCTTTCAAGAAGGCCGAAAGGTCCTCGGCCATCTTTTTTGTAAGCGTCGTGGCAATCGCCCGCTCCCCTTTTTTAATAACGATTTCCGCCTCGGCGATAAAATCCTGGATTTGGCCTCGGTGTTTTCCGGATGAAATAATCGGCCGGACCTCCAGCTTGGGGTCAATAAGACCGGTGGGCCGAATGACTTGCTCCACCACTTTCCCGCTCTTTTCCTTCTCGTAGTCCCCCGGCGTCGCCGAAGTGAAAATCACCTGCCCCACCCTCTCCCCAAATTCCAGGAATTTAAGCGGACGGTTGTCGGCCGCCGAAGGCAGGCGAAAGCCGTGCTCTATAAGCGTTTGTTTCCGCGAAGCATCGCCTTGTTCCATACCGCCGATTTGCGGCACAGTGACATGGGACTCGTCTATAATCGTCAGAAAATCCGGTTCTCCATTTTCGGTTTTTGGGAAATACGAAAGCAGAGTGTCAGGCGGCTCGCCCGGAAGTTTCCCTGAAAAATGCCGCGAGTAATTCTCTATGCCGTTGCAATAACCGACCTCGCGGATAAGCGCCAAATCATAATTGGTCCGGCGCTTGAGCCGCTCCGCCTCCAGGGTTTTTCCTTCTTTCTGAAGGGCCTTAAGCCGCTCGGCCAGTTCTGATTTGATGGTTGTGGTCGCCCGCTTCACGGTCTCTTTATCCGTAACGAAATGCTTGGCCGGAAATATGAAAATCGTCTCCGTATTATTTTCTATGACGTCTCTGGTAATCGGGTTGATTTTGGAAATTTTTTCTATCCGAGCGCCGGCAAATTCTATCCGCTGAATTATTTCTTCCCCGGTCGGCATAATTTCAACGCTTTGTCCAAGCGCTCTGAAATGTCCGCTTTTCAAATCCGCGTTAGTGCGGGTGAAATAAATGCCGATTAACGCGCGTATTAAATCGCTCCGGGAAATTTTCATACCTCTATCAAAGCGCTTGTTTACCTTTTCATACTCCTCGGGACTGCCTAGGCCGTAAATGCAAGACACTGAAGCGACAATGATGACATCGCGGCGGCTTAAAAGCGCCTGTGTGGAAGCGTGCCGAAGCCGGTCAATTTCTTCGTTTATTTGAGCTTCTTTTTCTATGTAGGTGTCGGTAACGGGCAAATAGGCCTCCGGCTGATAGTAGTCGTAGTAAGAAACGAAATAGTGGACGGCGTTGTGCGGAAAAAATTCCCGGTATTCTTGGGCCAATTGGGCGGCCAGCGTTTTATTGTGGGCGATAACAAGCGTCGGTTTCTGAATGGCTTCTATGACATTGGCCATGGTAAATGTTTTGCCGCTCCCCGTCACTCCAAGAAGCGTCTGATATCTCTCCCCCGCTTTAAGACCCTCCACTAAACCCTTGACGGCCTTGGGTTGGTCGCCAGCCGGAGAGAAGGGGCTCTTAAGTTTGAAAGTATCCTTTCGCATAATGATGGCCCGCTTTCACGCGGTATGTGTTTAAAATCCTCAATACAATAGCAATTTTTTGAAATTTATCAAAAAAGTGCTATAGTTTTTTACCTGATTTCTACTTATTTTTTAGAAATCGGACCTGCCAGTCGTCGGGCGGGAATTAAGATATAGATACCACCGCCTTTACAGGCGGGGAGCCCCCGCTAAATTAGAAATTTCCCGCTGTGGCAAAGTGCGGCCTCATCGTCTAGTCCGGCCTAGGACGCCAGGTTCTCATCCTGGAAACTGGGGTTCGAATCCCCATGAGGTCAAAAAAAATAACAAGGGCAATGCGGAGCATTGGCCGCCTATATTTTTAATACCTCATGGGGATTCGAAAGACGGAGCGGGCACCCGTTCAGCAGAACGGGTCGCGAGTCGGGGTAGCGACTTTTTCCGAGCGACGGCGAGGAAAAAAGTTGTGACCGAATCCCCATGAGGTCAAATTTTTAAAATTGGTGAGGAGTGGCGCTTGCTGAAAATGAAGATATAGAGAATATCAAGAATGGCAACGGTTTGAATCAAAAGAAGCGCCACAAACCACCACTTGTCATTGAGTTTTGCCGCTTTCCAAAGCGCCCACCCTTTCCAGGGAATAGTCCAGACCATAAGGACCATAAGCAACCAAAAATTTTGTTCTAATAATTCTTCCATATTCAATATTAGTGAAATAATTATATTAAGCGCTATCTGTTTTTCCACTCATTGTCTTGCCGCGCCAGAAGTTCTTTGGCGCGGGCCGGTTCGGCCATAATTTCTTCCACTACCTTTTCAAGCCGAATACCCTGCGAGCCCTTAACCAAAATGGCGTCCTTTTCCTTAATAAGATTATCCATTTCCCTATTCGCGTCGGCGGCGGTTTCGTATTGAAAAATATTTTTCTCGTCCATGCCGGCCGAGAGCGCGCCCAAAGCGATGTCTCTGGCCCTGACTCCAACCGTAATAAGCAGTTGGCAAACTTGGGCCGCCAACGCGCCGGCTTTTTTATGCTCTTCGGTGGAATATTTTCCAAGTTCCAGCATATCGCCCAAAATTGCCGCTTTTTTGCCTCCCGTTTCAATATCTTTAAGAGTTTGCAGCGCTTCCTCAACCGCCACCGGCGAGGAGTTATAGGTATCGTCAATGATGACGCTTCCTTTAATGCCGGAAATCAATTTCATCCTGCCGTTTGGTCCGTGATGTCGCCTAAGCGCTAGAGCGGCGTCAACTAAATTCACATTCTGTAATTTGGCGGCGGCCAAAGCGAAAAGCAAGGGGTAGACATGTTGGCGGCCGAGCGAACCGTCAAAATCAACGGGCAAGGAATTACTCTCATGGTCAACTTTAAAAGTGATGCCTTGGGGTATTTTTTGCCCGTCCCGTTTGGCGTAATTAATCTTATAATGAGAAGCGCGGAGAGAGGCCCCCTTGATAAAACCGACGCCAAACGCCTCACCGCGGTAGGACTCTTTGAGCGTCAAGACATCTTCATCGTCGGCGTTAAGAATTAAAATCCCGCCATCTTTCAGCGTATTGAGAATCTTGCTTTTTTCCGCCACGACCGCTTCGGGCGAGGCGAAAAATTCCACGTGGACCGGCACTTTGGCCAGTCGGGTGATTACTGCCATATCGGAAACCAGCCATTTTGAAATTTTTTCAATGTCTCCCGGCCGGTCGGCGCCGATTTCCAAAACCAGCCATTTAGGATAATTCGTCCGAAAGGCAATTAAAAACAGACCTTTGAGGAGATTGGCAAACCAGACGAAAGGATTATGCCAGCCGTTTGGCGCGCCGATTATGGTGAGCGGCAAACCAATTTCGCTGTTGAAACTTTTTTCGCTCTTACGGACAAAAAAGAACTGGGAAAACACCGAGTAAATCGCGTCTTTGGCCGAGGTCTTTCCAACGCTTCCCGTAACGGCAATCACCCTCGGCCGATATTTGCGCAAAATAAGCTTGGCCTCTAAAGTGATTGCCCATATGACAATTGATTTAAGCATTTTCGGCATAATTTAAGATATGACGCTTAACCACGCAATCAATTTAAAATAAAAAAACAAGATGGATGCTCATTTCCCCAATTTTGAATTTTTAATTACCATTTTTAATTTTGGTATTTTAACTTTTAATTTTTTGTTTAGATTCACTCGTTTTTTATCAAAAATTTTGGTATTTTAATCTCATTATAACAGGAAAAACCGGCTTATCTGTCTGGCGGGATATTGTAATAATTGAGCAGAAATTTGGTTAAGTCAAAAAACGGCCGAGTCAGGGTTTCCGAGGCGAACATGGCGCCACGGGGATTGACGGTGTAAAGAAAAATCAAAAACTTCGGCTGATAAGCGGGAAAATAACCGAAGAAAGAATGGAGGTATTCATCTTCAAAATAGCCGCCGCCTTCCGGGTTTGCCATTTGCGCCGTGCCCGTCTTGGCGGCGATGCTGAAGCGTTCCATCTTAAATTTACCGTGCGCCAAAGCGCTGTCAACTACTTCCACAAGCATCCGCGTTATTTCTTCAGAGGTCTCTCGCTTGATGACTTGCGCCACATTCTCATAGCTCTTCTTGCGCGAAATACCGACATCATAATCAATGGCCGAGACCAGATGCGGATTGACCAAGTAGCCGCCGTTTCCCAAAACCGCCATCGCGCGGGCCGTCTCAATCGGCGTAAAAGCGATGCCCTGCCCGTAAGACGCCGTGGCCAGCTCTATATCGCGCGGGCTGTCCAAATTCTCCATAAGGCCGTGGGTTTCGTTTGGCAAATCAATGCCGGTCTCTTCGCCTAGGCCGAACCGTTTGAAGTAATCGGCAAAGCGTTCCTTGCCCATTTTTAAAGCGACGAAAGCCGCGCCGGTATTCAATGATTGGTTCAAAACCTCCTGCATAGAAACCACTCCCCTGCCCCGGCCGTCAAAATTTGATATCCGCCTGCCGTTTAACTCTAAAAATCCCCTGTCGTCGTAAGTGGAACTTAGTTTAATAACCCCCGCATCAAGTCCGGCCGCCAATGTCAAGGGCTTAACGATTGAACCCATTTCATAAACATTTTCCACTAACGGATTCCCGAAAATCCGGGGGTCGGAAACACTCTGGAAATTATTCAAATCAAAAGTCGGATTGACCGCCATGGCAATGACGGCGCCATCTTTGGGGTCCATTATTATTCCGCCAGCGAGCTCCGAGTTCCAAACGGCATTAAAGTCCTTGAGCGTTTTTTCCAATTCGCCGGAGACCGTCGGTTCAAGCGTCAAGACCAAATTACCTTCTAAAGATTCGTTTTTGGAAACGACTTTATTTAGGCCTTTAAAAATATCGGCAAAAAAATTGGCGTAGCTTTTATTACCCTCTCTAAACAAAATATCTTCGTAATACTGCTCCAAGCCGTAGCGGCCGCCGAGCGAGTCGCCTTTATAAGCGACAAAACCGATGGCGGTGGCGGCCAAAGAACCGGCCGGATAAAATCGGTGACGCTCCGTGGAAACCTCAATGCCTGGAATAGCCGCTTGCTTGATTCTTGCCGCTGCCTCTTCCGTCAGGCCGTGAGCAAACTCCTCGTAAGAGTCGCCGATTTTCCCCGCCTTCATCATAAAGTCGCTTCGGTCAATTTCCACCATCGGCGCCAGCGCCTGATAAATGTCGTCCGGATTTTTTGTCAGAGAAGGATTGAAATAAATAAAATAGGAGGTTTTCAGAGTTGCCGCCGCCACCAATTCTTCATTATTGGTCTTAAAAAAGATGGAACCGCGGTCAAATAGATATTCCGCGGGATAACGGTGGTCGGCTCTCTCTCTGTAGGCGCTGCCTTGAACAATCTGTAAAAAATACAGACGGCTGACTAAAATTCCGCCAAGGAGAATAAAAACGAAAGCGACAATTCTTAATTTCAAGGCCGTGTTGATAGTCATCGTCCTAGCCGTTTAAATTCCCGCGCCGAGAGAGAGACCCTCGCTCAAGGCCTTCCGAGAGATGAATTCGGGGTTCTCTGACTCTTGAAAGCCAAGCTGTTTTGCCAATTCCGCCGTAATGGACGATTTCTTCTCTATGTAAGCCGTTTCAAGCGCCGTCAGCTCTCTGGAAAAAGCGGCGATTTCTTTGTCGGCTTCCGCGGTTTTAACCGCGGCGGACACGGCTTGGCTGATAAAGTAAACATAAAACAGAAGCGAGGCAACCGAAAGAAAACCAGCCGCATAAAAACTGATTCGCCTAAGGGGGTATGTTATTGAAACCACTTTATACATATAAATAAAATATTAAAAATTGCTGATAAGCGCTGCGCTGCGTTAATTTACGATTTTTCAATCACTCTGAGTTTGGCGCTCCGCGCTCTGGGGTTTGCTTTCACCTCGTCCGGGGAAGGCGCGATTGGTTTTTTTACGATTGGCGTTCCCCTGCCCTCTCTCGCCAAATCGCGAAAAAAATTCTTGACGATTCTGTCTTCCAAACTGTGAAAAGAGATAACGGCAATCCGTCCGCCTTGAGGGATGGTTTCAAACGCCTTGCGAAGACCTTGGGAGAGGGCGTTAAGCTCGTCATTCACCTTGATGCGGAGCGCTTGAAAGACCTTGGTCGCGGGGTGGATTCTGGTTTTACTCCGAGGAACGCTGGCCGAAACTATCGCCGCCAATTCGCCGGAGGTCTCTATCGGCTTCTTCTTTCTGGCGAGAACGATAGCCGCGGCGATTCTCCTGCCGAATCTTTCCTCTCCGTAACGCCAGAATATTTCCCGAAGTTCTTCTTCGCTTGATTGGTTGACCACATCGCGAGCCGTCAGAGTCAATCCGGCCATCGGATGAGCGTCAAAGGTCATAAGCAGCGGTTCGTTTTTCCGAAAACTGAAGCCGCGGCCTGACTCTTCCAATTGGTTTGAAGAAAGGCCTAAATCAAAAATTATTTTCGTCGGCGAAATGCCAAGTTCGCTTAACGCTTCATCCAAATCCCGAAAATTCTTTTTAACCGGCAGAAAAAGGCAATTCTGGCTTTTAAGCCGCTCTTGAGCCCGCTCTAAAGCGTCGGCGTCGGCGTCCAATCCAATGATGGTTCCCCTGCCGCCAAGCCGCCGGCAAATAAGCTCGCTCGCGCCGCCGCCGCCAACCGTCGCGTCCAAGACCACATCGCCTTCCCGAAGGGCAAGCGAATCAACGGTCTCCGAAAGTAAGACGCTTTGGTGAATCATAAAACGCCCACTTGACCTAATTTCTCCGCCAAAGCGTCGGCCTTATGTTCAACCTCTTCTTTGTAGGAGCGCCAGGCTTTTTCATCCCAAATTTCCGCCCGGCCCTGAACGCCTACGATGGCCACTCGGCCGGACAATTTCGCGCGTTCAGCTAAGAATTCCGGAATGAGAATGCGGCCGATGGAATCAATTTCCGCTTCCACCGCCCCGCCGAATATAAAACGGCTGAAACTCCGCGAGTCGGATTGAAGCATGGAGGACTCGGCAAGCTTGGCGGAAATTTCTTGCCATTGCTCCAAAGTAAAAACAAAGAGACAACCGTCAAGGCCCGGCGTTATAACCACCTTCTTTCCCATTTCCGCCCTGAACTTGGCCGGCAAAGAAAGGCGGTTTTTGTCATCTATGGTGTGGATGTATTCGCCGATAAGCATTATGAGGTGCGCTCCCCCGCGCAATCCCGAAAAAACGGGATTGCGCGAAGTTCTTTTGAAGCGCGCTAAAGTTGACTAAACGCGTGCGATACGAAACGAACCGCGCTAGCTTGTGTTTCCCACAATTTCCCACTCAGTGTAATTTATACACCACTTTCTACCACTTGCAAGCCAGTTATCCACAGCTAATGTGGAATAGACACGCCTGCCTGCCCCGCTGGGGCGGTAGGATGGGAACTACGCCGAACTAACGCGGAGATTCTTTACGAGTTTGGGTTTTGAGATTCATTTAAGGCCTGGAAATTATGATTTGGGAGTTTGAAAAATTATCCCCACCTTCCCCACAGTTTATTCATATTTTCCGTTTGCCCACCGAAAAACCCTTTGTGGTAAAATTGGTTTCCCAATGGCCGACTTCAAGACAAAAAATCAAATCCAAGTACCGTCCACCTTTCTCCGGCTTCCACCGCAGAGTATTGAAGCCGAACAGGCCTGCTTGGGCTCCATTATGCTCCGGCCCGAGGCGATGAATGAGGTGTTGGATATCATTTCTCCCGCTTCCTTTTACGCCGAACGCAACAAGCTGATTTACGCCGCGATGCTGGAGCTTTTTGCCAAAAGCCGGCCGATTGACCTCCTTTCCATCTCTACCTTGCTTGGCGAAAAGAAAGAGTTGGAAAGGGTCGGCGGGGCAAGTTATATAACGGAGCTGGTGGACAGCGTGCCCGCCGCTTCCAACGCCTCGCACTACGCGTCAATCGTTAGAAAGAAACACCTGCTTCGCGAACTTATCTCTGCCGCGGAATATGTGGCCAATCTGGGATTTGCCGAGGAGGGCGAATTGGAAGAAATCATTGACCGCGCTGAAAAGCGGATTTTTGAAATCAGCCGGGTCGGCAGGCCGGAGACCGTTGTTGAATTTAATCGCGCGCTCGCCGAGGCCTGGGAGCGGCTTGACCGGCTCCATAAATCAAAAGACGAACTCCGCGGCATCCGAACCGGTTTCAAGGAACTGGACAATCTGCTCGCCGGTTTCCAAAAATCCGATTTGATAATTTTAGCCGCTCGGCCTTCTATGGGAAAAACCGCTTTGGCGTTAGATATCGCGAGGCAAACCGCCGTGCTTCACGGCACGCCAGTCGGCATTTTTTCTCTGGAAATGAGCTCGGCTCAATTGGTTGACAGAATGCTCGCAGCCGAGGCCAGAGTGAGTGCTTGGCATCTTCGCACCGGCCGAATTCAAAGCGACGGCGATTTCGGAAAAATCCGCGATTCTCTAGACCGCTTGTCCCGCGCTCCGATTTACATTGACGACCAGCCCGGCAACAACATCTTAAAGATACGCTCGGTCGCCAGGCGGCTTAAGATTGAAAAAGGATTGGGACTCATCGTGGTTGATTATCTCCAACTGATGGCGCCGACCATAACTCGTTCTAGCGATTCCATGGTTCAGCAAGTCACGGAAATTTCCCGCTCGCTCAAACACTTGGCGAGAGAGCTTGATACGCCAGTGCTGGCGCTCTCCCAACTATCGCGCGCCGTGGAAAGCCGTGGCGGCAGGCCGCGGCTTTCCGACCTTCGCGATTCGGGCTCAATAGAACAAGATGCCGACGTGGTAATGTTCATTCACCGCGAGGATAAATATAAAGAGGATTCCGCCAAGCCAAATATCGCCGAAATTCTAGTGGAGAAGCACCGCAACGGCCCGACCGGCAAAGTGGAATTATATTTTGACGATAAAAAAGCCACTTTCTTAAGTTTGGAGAAGGGCGATTTTGGCGGAGGGGAGAACGCGGCGGCGGATAACGGCGCGGAGGTGTTCTAAATTTTTATGAATCTGATTGATAAACTTTCAAAAATTTTTGGCGCTTTCCCGGGAGTGGGGCCAAGGCAAGCAAAAAGATTCGTTTATTTTCTGCTAAGCGATAAAAGAGGAGTAACCGCCGGTCTGCGCGAGGCACTCGCCTTGGTAGAGAAAAAAATCAGCCGGTGTAAATTCTGCGGGCGATATTTTAACGGAGAAACCAAAACCGATATTTGCGCGGTTTGTTCCGACAAATCCCGCGACCACTCCATTTTAATGGTGGTCGCCAAGGACTTTGATTTTGAAGCGATAGAAAAAAGCGGCGCCTATAATGGATTTTATTTCGTCTTGGGCGGCACCATCCCGATTCTTTCAGATAAACCGGAGGAAAGGGTCAGAAGCAAAGAGCTATCGCAAGAAATTAAGAGACGGGTGCCGGAAGGGCTTAAAGAGATAATTTTGGCCTTGAACGCGAATCCCGAGGGCGAAAATACCACCCTTTACATTGAAAAACTGCTCACGCCGTTTAAGAGCAAAGACCTAAAAATCACCGTGCTCGGACGAGGTCTTTCCACTGGCACGGAATTAGAATACGCCGACCCGCTGACCATTAAAGAAGCCCTATCGGGCCGTAAACCGGAGAGGTAACCAGCAGTCAAAACGCTCTTTACAGCCGTGAATCACGAGCGGTCTGACTACTAGCGGCTACCCTGTTATTTTATGGAGTCAATCCGGACCTTGATATATGGCTGGCGGTGGCCCCGGCGTTTTAGATGGCGGCTTTTGGCTTTATATTTCACAACTAGAATTTTTTTTGAGCGTCCGATTTCTTCAATTTTGCCAGAGACCTTCGCGCCGGCGATGTAAGGAGTGCCAACGGTGGTGTCTTGGCCATTATCAACCAAAAGCACCTTGTCAAAAATGATAAGATCGCCCTCCTTGGAGGGGTCGGGTAGCTTTTCAATCTTCAAGACATCCCCGACGGAAACATCGTATTGCTTCCCGCCTGTTTGGATAACGGCAAATTCTTTCATAAAAACATTATACATAGCCATTTTAAAAAATCAATCGGCCGGTTCGGATTGCCCGTTTCCAAAACGCCCGCCTCTGCGGCGGATAATTTGGCTTCATAACGAAACTCATTGAGACGCTAACCTTCCGTTTCAGGTTTTTCCAACACCGGCGCTTGAAGTTCGCCGGACGCGCCGGTGATGCGCATCACATCTTTATCAATCTTCTTAAACTCCTTGCCGGTCGCATTGTAATGATTAACCGCCACCGAGATGGCATTGCCGAGCTTGACATGGTACTCCTCATAACTTTTAAGATGCCGAGCGAGCTCCCCCACCCGCTTGATAATTTCTTTGGCCGTCTCCTCAATTTGGAGGGCCTTAAGCCCTTGCAAGACCGTTTGGAGGTAAGCGAGAAATGAGGTCGGCGAAACAATAATCACCCGATATTTGCCAGCGGCTCTCTGCACTAGATTTTCAGTGTCATCGGTTACCGCGCCGACTTTATTGGCAAGAAGGTCGTAATAAATCGCTTCATGGGGGATAAACATAAAAGCAAAATCGGTGGTGTTTTGCTCCGGCTGAATATATTTTGAGGTCTCCACAATCCGATTTTTTAAATCATTGACGAAAAGTTTTTCCAACCGCTCCTTTTCCGCCGGGTCGCGGGTTTCCGAGAGACGGTTGTAATTTTCCAGCGAGAATTTGGAATCAATGGGAATAATTTTGTCTTTCACAAATACGGCCGCATCCACTATCGTGCCGTCCGGAAAGGGATATTGCATCTGGTAGGAATTGGGCGGCAGGACATTCTTTAGGAGGGTTTCCAAATAATATTCGCCTAAAATCCCTCGTTGTTTTGGATTTTTTAAAATATCTTGCAGATTTTGGAGTTGGTCGGCGAAAGAGATGACTTGCCGATTCGTTTCATCTAACTTAGTAAGACCCTCCGTAACATCTTTGATAAGTTTTGCCGATTCGCCGAATTGGTGGCGGATAGCGCTTGAAACCTCTTTGGTCGTCTCCCCTATCTTTTGGTCAACCGTCCGCGCCAATTCATTCATTTGCTGGAAAAGGAGTTTAAACGCCGTTTCGTCTTTTTCATTATCTTTCGGCCGGTGGGACAAGCGCCAGAGCATTACTCCATTTAACACCAACAGAAAAATCACCAGCGCGATTAAAATGCCGTTTTGCATAAAACAAATTATACCTTATAATTACCAATGATGTCTTTACACCAACAAATAAAATCGCAAATCAAAGAGGCCATGCTTAAGAAAGAGGCCTTGCGGCTTTCCGTCGTGCGCTCGCTTGTGGCGGCATTTACGAACGAGCTCGTGGCCAAAGGGCGAAAACCGGACGGCGAATTGACCGACGATGAAGCGCTGGCGGTAATAAAACGCGCGGTCAAACAAAGGAAGGATTCGGTTGAGCAGTTCAAAAAGGGCGGTCGGGCGGATTTGGTTGAGGCGGAAGAAGCAGAACGGAAAATTCTTGAAACTTACCTCCCCGCCCAAATGCCTCGGGAGGAAATAAAAAAAGTCGCCGAAGCGAAAAAGGCCGCGCTTGGCATTGCCGACAAGAGCAAAGCGGGCATACTAGTCGGGGCGGTGATGAAAGAACTCAAAGGCAAAGCGGATGGGGCGGATGTAAAAATTATAGTTGAAGAATTGCTCGCGGCGTAACCACTTGCCAAGTTTAATCCGTAAGACAAAAAACCATGAATAAATTTGAAAAATTAGCGAGCTTGATGAGAGACGCCGTAAAGAATCCTGAAAAATATCCGGAGGCGCCGTCCGACAACAAGCCCGAAGAGGACAAGAAACGGGATGATTGGTTAAAGAAACTGGAAGATAGACAAGATAATGACAATCGGTCTTTTTAAAAAGTTTCCTCTTTATCCCTTCTCTTTCTGAAGAGCCATATTGTAAAAAAACTGATTCTGATTGTAAAAAAACTGATTCTGAATATAATTTCAGAAGACGTTTTGATTTGCCGTGTCTCATTACGGTAAATCAAGACGAAGCTCCAAACCGCAACAAACCAAAAACATGCATATGGCAACAGTGATTAGCGTTTTGCGCAGGAACAAGCAGGTTCCGATTGGTGGACCGGCTCATAAAGTGAACACGACCTACGGCAACGGCGGCATCGCCGGCGGGAACCAGAAAGCCCGTCAAACCAAGGGCATTCTAGCCAGAACGGCGATTCCCAAGATTCTTCAAACTGGCTCGGGTGAACCTAACCCTCGGCCGAAAACCATCAAGCGCCCGCCCGCGCGCTGGGGTCCTGTGCCATTAAGAAGGTGACGCTAATCGCGTTTCGGCCGGACTTTTCTTAGAAAAGTCCGGCTTGTCTTTTTATTTTTCTTCAAAAGCGCAAACCTATACGGCTTATTGGCCCACACTTCGCCGGCATAATGAACGCCAACCCGAGGCAATTTTTTCACCTGCCCGCGCTTCGGCCTAAAGCCCCTATCCTCAAACCATAACCCAGACACCGGCGAAGCAATTTTGCCGTTAAGCCGCTTATCAATTTCAAGCGCTTCGGTGAGTTTGCCGGGGCCGTTAAATCCTCCCGCTCCCCGAATCAAGATGGCCGCCGGATAGTCCTTTTTCCCAACCACAACATTTAGCATCCAATACATTCCGTAAACGAAATACACATAGAGATAACTGGCGTCGCCCCACATCACTTCGTTTCGCGCCGTTTTCCCCCTAAAAGCGTGCGATGCCCTGTCCCGAAACCCATCATAAACCTCTACCTCGGTAATAGGTAAAGATATTTCCTTCACACCAACCGCCCTGACTAAGAACTTGCCGAGAAGCTCCCGCCCGACTTTAAGCGCCGGCCGGTCAAAAAATTTCGGTTCAAGTATGACACGCATACTAAAATATTACTCCTTGCTCCTTAAACGGCAACCGCTGAAAGGCATCGTGGCCCTTTACAAAATCTCGGGCGGGTATAATCTTCTTTACAGAAAAACAATCAATAAAAACCTATGCCGAAAGTGATTGCCTATACTGCGATGACAGACGAAGAACGAGTTGACCTTTTAATGGACACCGTTCTAAGCTACGGAAAGCATCACCCTCTCACCAGACAAAACAAACAGCGGTTGCTGGATGAATTCCACGCGTTAAGAAAGCTCGTTGAACGGCAACCAGAATTGGTTGAGGGTCTAGTCGGTGAAAGCATAACCGTGCAGGAACAAGAAGAAATTTCTCTTCCAGCAGGAAGCTGGAGAATACCCTCTATGCTTGGCGTGCCAAACGAACCCATCTTCTGACGCGTTGGATTATCCCAGGGCGACGGTATGAGTCCTGCTGGCGCCACTCATACTAAGGAAGAAGACGGCGACCCGGGTCCGGGGGTCTGAATCAAGACAGTAAATATCGCCCCGTCCGCCCGAAAGCGGACGGGGATTTTTGAACCAGCAGTCAGGCCGATGGTTTCAGCGCGTTGAATATTTTCTGGCGAAATCGGCGCGAAAATCTTCAAATTTATCGGCGAGGACGCCTTCTCTTATCTCGCCCATCAATTTTGTGAAAAAACGCAAGTTGTGGATAGTGCCGAGCGTTGACGCCAAAATTTCTTTCGTCCGGTAAAGATGGGCCAAGTAAGAACGTGAGAAGTTCGCGCAAGTGTAGCAATCGCAATGCTCTTCAAGCGGGGAAAAATCTTTCACAAACTTGGCATTGGTGATATTGACCCGGCCGGCGCGTGTGTACAAGCTTCCTGTTCTCGCTTCTCTGGTTGGCGCCACGCAGTCAAAAGTATCAATGCCATTCTCCACGGCGCCCCAGATGTCTAATGGGTCGCCGATACCCAAGAGATGTCGCGGTTTTTCCGGCGGCAAAATCTCATTAACCCAAGAAACAGCGCTCTCAATGTCCTCTTTCTCAAAAGAGCCGCCGATGCCGAAGCCGTCAAAATCCATCGCCCCGACGGCTTTTGCGCTCTCTTTGCGTAAGTCCCCATAACGCCCGCCCTGAACAATGCCGAATAGCGCTTGCTCCCCTTTCCGCATTTTTTTGCGCGAAGCCCGCGCCAGTCCACGCCGCGCTCGCTTATGTTCCGCAAGCGAGCGCAAGGCCCAACGATGCGTCCGCTCCATTGCCTCTCTTTGGTATTCATAGGGCGCAGAAGGCGAAGGGCATTCGTCAAAAGCGAAAATGATGTCGGCACCGATGGATTGTTGGATTTGGATTGAGCGCTCCGGCGTAAAACGGTGCTTGGAGCCGTCCTTGTATGAAAGAAAATCAACACCGTCCTCGTCAATTTTTACGAGCGTATTTGTTGTTTTTCCGCCTTCTCCGCTATCAGCCATACCCATTCTGATGTTCTCAAGAACATCAGAATGGACGGGCTTTTGCCTCGGTGTGGCGTTTGATTTTTTACTGAAAGAAATCTTACTCTGCCTTCTGCCGAAAGCGGCCCCCAAAGAAAAAACCTGAAAACCTCCGGAATCGGTCATCGTGGGTCCCGGCCAGTTCATAAATTTGCCGAGGCCTCCCGCGGCCTCAATGATTTTTTCCCCGGGCTCTAAATATAAATGATAGGTATTGGCCAGCACGACTGAAATACCAACATCTTTAATCTCCACCGGGGTCAAGGATTTGACCGAGGCCTTGGTGCCAACAGCGGCAAAAGCCGGCGTCAAGATTTTTCCATGCGCTGTTTCCATCACGCCGGCCCGCGCCAGGCCTTTCCCCTTTTTTTGAATGGTAAAACCGAATACCTTTTCCAAAATGTTCGTTGAAAAGAGACCTGTTGAAATTACGGAATCCCAAACGGTCTTCTCCTCTGATTATTTAATTTCAATTACCTCCACCTCAAATACCAAAGTTGAATTCGCCGGAATCGGCCCCACCGCTTGATTGCCGTAACCGAGTTCCGGCGGAACGGTTATACGCCTGACTCCGCCAACTTTCATCCCAAGCACCCCCTCCTCAAAACCCCGGATAAGCAAGCCCTGGCCAAGCGCCACCTCAAACGGAGCGCCCCTCGCCTTTGAATCATCAAATTTGGAGCCGTTGGCCAGGAAGCCGACATAGTGAACGACCACCGTATCCGTCTTCTCAACGGTTTTGCCTTGGCCGACAGTTAAATCCTGTAGAGCCATGCTGTTTTGGGGATTGCCGGAATCATTTAAAACGTCGCCGGTTTCGTTTGAATCGGACGAATTCCCAAACGGATAAAATCGGTTGCCGATTATAAAAAAAGAGGAAACGACAATAATTCCGACGATAACGGCAATAGTTTGCTTATTTTTCATAAAAAAAATTAGTTGCTAAATGTCATTCTCAAAGATTTTAACACACATAACGCCGCATGGGTAAGTTGCTTTTTGCACAGGTTATATCTTAAAATTAGCTGGAGGGTCTGAATGTTTTTTAGGTTAAACTTAAATTTGTAATTTTTCCATGGACGAAGAAAAAAAGAAACGGAGACAAAGCGTTCCGCGAACTCCGGGGCAACCATTCACAAAAGATGAGCTGAGCGCGGACGCTAAGCGCCGCGCCTCTTATATTTTCAAAGAATTTCGAGCGGCGTTTGAGTTTATCGGTAAATACAGAAAGACGGTTAGTATTTTCGGCTCGGCCCGATTAAGCGAGGACAGTACTCATTATGAAAAAGCCAGACAGTTGGCGGCGAAACTTTCCAAGCTCGGCTATACCATAGTAACCGGCGGCGGACCGGGCATTATGGAGGGGGCGAATCGGGGCGCCTTTGAAACGGGAGGCGGGTCCGTTGGCTTGAACATCAAACTGGCCGAATTCCAGGAGCCGAATCGCTTCACCACCGACAATATGGAGTTCTATTACTTCTTCACTCGAAAAGTAGCTCTTTCCTTTGCGGCGGAGGCCTATTTGTTTTTCCCCGGCGGTTTCGGCACGCTGGATGAATTTTTTGAGATTGTAACTTTGATTCAGACGAAAAAAATTCGGCGCGTGCCGGTCATTTTAGTCGGAAGCGATTACTGGCGTCCCCTCTACAACTTCCTCCGAAATGACCTAAAAGACGGACACCGAACAATCACCGACGCTGATTTGGATTTAATAAAAATGTGCGATAACGACGAGGAAATTATAAAAATCATCCTGGAAAGCCCGACAAACCACGGAAATGGAAATCACGCGGTCTGATAAATACTCTCTACCGCGTCAGAGCAAGCTAAACAGCAAGAATAGGACAATAAACAGGAAGGCCAGAAAAACATTGGCGGCGACGCCGGTGGCCGAACCAATCAGAGCGCCCAGCGCCGCCCTGAAAGCGCTCTTTTCGCGGCGATGATTGATGAGTTCTATAAAAAATACGGCCAGAAAAAGCCCGAGGAAACCGCCGAAGGGCGGCAGGAGGGCGGTGCCAGTCAATAGGCCGGCTAAACCGCCGGCCAACGCCTTCTTTGAGGCGCCGCCATATTTGGCACCCAAAAGTCCAGCCAAGTGGTCAATTAAAACGGCAAAAGCGACAATGAGGCCTAAAATGCCGAAATTAGCCAGAGTAACGTGCTGCCAGCCGTCTATGAAACCGAAGACAATGGCCACCACGAACATATAAGGAATAGCCGGCATCAAGGGCGAAAAAACAAAAACCAAGCCCGGCACCATAAGTAAAGCAAAAACGCCAACAAGAATGTAGTAAGCCATTCACATATCTTACAACATTACTTCATCAGTCCGCGGACGCGCTGTGGACAAACACTATAACAAACCGGCAGTCAGCGACTCGTTACGAGCAATCCGACTGCTGGCTTGTCAGGAACCACACGGTATTGACTTAATTTGCGCCGCTCGCTCAGGAAAAAGATGACTTTTTCCCCTCGCTCGCTAGGAAATAAAATTACGGCGTCAGGTCTTTAATGAGCTTGGCGTTTATCATAAACGCGCTGGTGGTACCAACTTGCCCGCGCAGAATAATCCGGTCGCCGATATGAATGTCGCTTAAAGTGCGACCGGCGGAAATAATTGTCGTGCTGGCATTGGTTAAGACGTTCCAGTTCCCTCCCCAACTCTTGACCATTAAGGTGGTGGAGGCGTTTATGCCTTCCACGGTGCCGGAAAGCGAGGCCTGGCCGCGGGCGGAAATATGGATAACCATAGGCGTGGTGCTTGCCAGCATTATTCTTCGTTTCTGAACTCGCATCTCATCTTCTTCATCATCCCAATCGTCAAAACGAAACTTCTCCTGCAACCGTTCCATTTGCCTCGCAAATCTTTCTTGCGTCTTTTGTAATTTATTATCCATTTTCTCGCGGAGCTTGACCATCTTGGCTTCTTGTTTGACGCTGGCTGCCAATCTGGCGCCAAAACCCATTTTTAATGAATCGGCAGACGCACTGCTAGCCACAACCAATAAGCCAAACACGATAGCTGAAATAATAACGGCCTTCTTGCCAAAAAACTTTTTCATATTTTTAATTCAAATTAAAAACTTCTAAAAATCCGCTCTGTCACGCTAAATATGACGCTTGCGCCCCGCGCCCCTTACACCAACATGGCTTAATAAAACAAAAACAGACGGACGTCAAACATCCATTCATTTACGAAAAAGACAGAAAATTATTTTGTCTGGTCTGGTTCTTTCTGCCGCCAAACCTTAATCAGCCCAAACGGCTGTTTGGGGTGGCTTTTATTCCACTTAAGCACGTTGTCGCTGAAATCATGAGAAGCGCCATAAACAAGAGGAATGACCTGTTGATTGTTGGTCGTTCCGAAATCGCCGAGTATGCGCAAGGCGACATCTTCGCGGATGTCGTAAGTAAGTTTCTTCTCCGACGCTCTTAATTTGGCAATTTCCATCACCGAGCGGTTAAGCTCCTCTTTAGTCCTAACATCATTCATTTTTTCAATGGCATCGTCTATTAAGTCGTCAATCTTAAACGCCGCTTCGTTTGACGCCCTGGCTTCGGCCGCTTTGCGATAAATCTTGCCGTCAAGAAATAACTTGTCGGTGGCGCCGTAATAAAAAATCGCGTCTTCATCGGGCCGCGTTTCTGTTCCAATAAACATTTCGCGCGCGTCTTTCAAACTTTGTTCAAAGCCCCGTTTTTCCGGCTCATCCAAATCGCCAATCATCTCCGATTGGGACTGAAAATGTTTTTCCAAATCACTGAATTTGTTCTGAAACAAGTAATTAAGCTGAGTCATAAACATTTTCAAGTGAGTCAGACCTCTTGAATGCTTGGCATACAAGACGGGCAACGCGTGGTAGCTGTTTAGGTCGGGCGCAAGTTCGGCCAAGTCCTCTTTAACATTTAAGCGGATTTCGTTGCAAATACTTTCGTCTTCAGTGGTAAAGCCCTCCGAGAAAACATTGGCGGCGGACGGCTGTTCATTAACGAGCGAGGAAATAAGTTCGGCGATTGATTTTTGGTAATCAATCACGCTCGCGCGTTTAGTCGCATTCGTTAAATTATGGGGCGTGGCGTGAATTTGGCCGATGTGTAAAATATACTTGCCTATACCGTTATCCAACAATAAAGAGCAGCCAAAACCGGTCCTAGCCGCGATTTTGCTTATCTCCAATTTAATCGCCTGTTCCACCTGTTCAATAGAGTTGGTCGGACGATTCTCCCCTAATTCACGGCCCAAATCTTCACTGCGGGCCGATTCCGCGAAAAGCGCGGCGCCCGCCAAGAAAGACGACAGGACCTTTTTAACTTTTTGGGAAAGAGACCGCTCGCGATGTTCGGAAGAAAATCTGCGAGTCCGTTCGTAAATCAATTCTTCGTCAAATAAAACCGAAAGCTTCTCTTGTTCCGGCAAAGCGCCGCGCTCAGCCAAAGATGCCGGCAAATCCAAATTATTATCTGGTATGTTCTCAAATCCCGATGATTTCATTCATTAAGTTTAACTTAAATCCAATTATTTTGAAAAGAAAAACCCCCAGCCAAATCATTCGGTTGGGGGGAAAGAGCGAGCGGCCAGTCAGTATTGCCTTGATTCCTTGGCAATAATCTCTTTTCTGGTGGCAGCTTCACCGATTAAGCGAAGCGCCTCGGCAGACAGCCCTTTTTGCTGGCTGGTCAATCCCTGAAACACCTCGCCTTCCAAGACAAATTTCTCTCCCGCTTTAAGGACTGGGAAAAACGAGCCGAGGATTTTATGTCTCCCGACGAAAACCTGCTCTCCCTTTTTGGGCAACGCGCCCTTCCAATTCTCCCGCCTCACTACCACAAAACGGTCTTTGTCCTTAAAGACAAGATGCTCCGTCCCAAAGCCAAACTCCCAGCTGCGGCTGGTCCGCGAGAGAACCACGAACTCGTAGGCCTCCGTATCCATGTAAATCTCGTCTGTGAGATAAAGACAGCGCTTCAAGGCGTCTTCGGCAAATTTTCTCCATGTCTCGGCTGAAGAAAAGGAATTCTCCGTACTCGTGGCCGGAAAGACATTAAGTGTGCGGCTTGCCATCTCCACTCACAATAGATAAGTTCAAACTGGTAATACTGCCGTTGCGGTCATATTCCGCGCTGAGAGTGGCATCCTGCCAGTAGATTAGCATGCCACTGACCCACTTCTGCTCCTCGTTCTCATAGAGCTTGGACGGTTCAAACCCCCAAGCTCCTTTCGGAATTTCCTGGCCGAAAACAGAGACGGAGGGAGTTAAAACGAGAAAAATAAAACCGACGCTGACAATGAGCTTCTTCATGGGAACCTTTCTCAATATGTTTTTTGCCCTCAAATGGAACACACTTCCGATTGGCGGCAAAACCAAAAACGATATTTCGGGCGATTTAACAGGGTGTCAACTCGTCAACATATTTACAAGTAGGATATTACGAAATATTACAGAAGTCAAGCTGGTTGGGGTGGTCCTGCAACAATTAATGTGGCGAATTTTTACTCTTGAAGAGTCCGCGGCGCGGCTTTTTTAATTGATTAAGATTTACGATTTTACGATTGCGGAAAGATGAGGGCGTGCGATACGCCGGCCGGCCTTCCCTATTCCCCACTTTGGCGTAGTTTTTCATTGGAAAAATATACCAAAATACGAATGATACTAATCTACAAATAGCTACGAATCCGATACCTTGTGATGTCATTCACAATCTTTATTTCCTAGCGAGCGAGGGGGAAAAGATGACTTTTTTCCCGAGCGAGTGACGAAAATATAGGTCAATACCGCGAGGTCTTTGCCACGCTAATTGACGAGCGAAGCGAGACCTCTCCCCGCGGTCTCTGCCGCGGGGACCTATATTTTTCGCGTTAGAAACTAAATCCTATTAAAATTCATTCGGCAACGACAAATTGTTTGATTAGCGCCGCTAATCCGCCGATATTGGAATAATCATGGTCATTGCCAAGTAATTCATGAAGTTGCCAGTTGACCGCTTTCGTCTCAATTAAGAAATGACGAAGTTCCTTGGAGCCCATCACCGAGTCATGAGTGTTCTGAATGAAAAACGCCGGCGGCTTAAATTTATCAAACCAAGTCCAAACGGGACAACCGATCTCCTCGCCCCAAGGAATCGCCGAACCGATGAAGACGCACTTCTCCGGCATCAGCCGACCTTGAAAGATGCCTCTGGTGGCAATCAAAACCCCCGCGGATTTTGCGATGATAGCGTAAGGACTTTCCACAATTATTTTTTCTTCATCGCCCAAAAACAGCCGGCCAAGTTCTTTGCCAATATCCACAATCGGCGCGCCGGAAAGCCAATGTTCGTATGAGACCGCGTGAATCGTTTTGAACACAGGAAGGAGCGTTTCCCGAAGCGCCATTACCCACCTCTGGTTTGAAATACTGTTGCCGGGCAAAATTATCGCGTTCATAAACTCGCGAACCCACCCTAACCGATGAATAGGCCTGTATTGTAACTCCGAAAAGGGCGCAACGCAAAACCCTCATACACATACAATGAATTAATGAAAAAAGTCGTCCTCGAATAGCTGTAGAAATCAGATGTCTACATTCTGTAGACATCTGATTTCTACAGAATGGCTTTGGCAGAATCAGTGCAATTTTTTGACTAAACAATAAACTTAAGTTAGTTTAAATACTTCTGTGCGCCCGCAATGGTTCATTTTTAAAAGTCATTCCTCAATTCGTTTACTCGACTCCTTTGTATGAAAAAAGTCACTTTCACGCCGCGGAAAAATTCTGTTTTAGAAGAGTCGCTTATCGCCCTAAAGGTCGGTTTCTTTCTCGCTATCCGGCAAATAAAGGGCTCCGGCAAGTGGACTAACGCGCTGGTCGTAGCGGTCATGGTTTTAACTTTCCTAAACCTCGTCGTGGTCAGCGGTATTTTGGTGGGACTCATTGAAGGCGCGGGCAGAGCGGTTCAAGGCCACTACCTCGGGGATATTTTCATTTCCGCTCTTGACCGCCGAAGCTTTATTGAAAGAACTCCGATTGTGCTGTCCGCCATAAAAAATCAACCAGAGGTTTCCGCTTTTTCTCCGAGGTATATCATAGGAGGCGTGATAGATGAAAATTTCCAAACACTCGCGAAGCCAGGCGAAAATCGCAAAACCGTAAGCACTTCTTTCGCGGGCATTAATCCGAAGATGGAAAATGAAACAAGCGGCTTGGAGAAAAAAATTGTTGAGGGCGAATATCTCGAGGAAAATGATTACGGCGAGGTGCTTCTCGGCGCTTTGCTTCTGAAAAAATATTTGGACTTTGAATCGCCGAGCTTTCCCATCCTCTCCCATACCACCGTCGGCAGTAAAATCCGCGTAACTGTAAACGGCATCCAAAAGGATGTGACGGTCAAAGGCATAGTAAGAAGCAAGGTGGATGAAATAGACCGCCGGGTTTTTATGACTGACTTGGAACTTCGCGCGTTGGCCGGCCGTTACGATTACAATGTCGGAGAAATAGCCGTCAAAATATCGCCTGATGTAAGCCCTTTGGACTTAAAGAACCGCCTGATTGGCTTAGGGATTGGGCAATATGGGAGAGTGCAAACTGCGGAAGACGCCGAGCCGAAATTCATAAAAGATATAAAAAAGACCTTCGCGATTTTGGGCAATGTCATAAGCTCAATCGGATTGGTCGTGGCGACCATCACAATATTTATAGTGATTTTTATCAACGCCATCACCAGAAGGAAATACATCGGCATTCTAAAAGGCATCGGAGTAAACGCCCAAGCCATTGAGGCGGCTTATGTTTTCCAGGCGATTTTCTACGCGATTCTGGGCGCCACTTTGGGAGTGGCTTTGGTATTTTTTGTTTTGAAACCCTATCTTGACGCCCACCCGATAAATTTCCCTTTTAGCGATGGCATCTTGGTGGCGACGCCTATGGGCATTTCCATAAGAGTCCTGATTCTTTTGGCAGCGACGACCCTCGCCGGCTACGTGCCAGCCAGAATCGTAACCAAACAAAACACATTGGACGCGATTTTAAACAGGTAAACTTCATAAAATGATTAAAGCTGAAAATTTGGTCAAAAAATATAAATCGGGCGGTGGCGACCTACTGGTTTTGAAAGGTATTGACTTTTCCGTGGCCGACGGCGAATTTATTTCCGTCATCGGCCGTTCCGGTTCCGGCAAGTCAACGCTGTTATATCAGCTCGGCCTCCTAGACCGCCCCACCGAAGGGCGAATCATTATCGGCGATATTGACGCCAATAATCTCCGCGAAGAAGAGAGAACTTCGCTTCGGCTCCGCGAGCTTGGTTATGTTTTTCAGGATTACGCTTTGGTGCCGGAACTCACGGGTTTGGAAAACGTAATGATTCCCCTTCTTATGCAGGGGCTGTCTAAGGCCAAGGCCAGAGAGCGGGCGGCTGACACGCTTCAAGAAGTCGGTTTGGGAGAACGCTTGAATAATACTCCAAGTAAGCTCTCCGGCGGTGAACAGCAGCGGGTCTCAATCGCGCGCGCCATCGCTCATAACCCGAAAATTCTTTTTGCCGACGAACCGACCGCCAATTTAGACAATGAGACATCGCTCGGGATTATCAAACTCTTCCAAAAACTTCACGCCGTCGGCCAGACCATCATTATGGTCACCCATGAACCGGAATACGCCAAGCTGACTGATAGAATCGTAACGCTCTTTGACGGACAAATTATCGCCGACCAGAAACCGTGAGCAACAATACCGGCTCTTGTGGCAGATGGCGGACTTTTGTGACGGCAGCAGGCAGGGGGCGGGGCATTTGCCTAGCGGCAAACGCCCCGTTCTTTGCTGGAGCGGTGTCGGGCTATCGCCCGACACATGTCTTATTGTCCATTCATCCCCACCGCAAGCGGTGGGACCTTCTTCAGTAACCTAAGCCCCAGATTGGGGATTTATAGTTAGTCCCAAGCATTAGGCGAAGTTATGAGAATTCAATACGAAGGCGACGGGCACATCGTAATTTATTGTCCCCAGCCGGAACTCCATCTGCCGTATTTCCCCAATGAGACCATCGCAAAATGCGAACAGGATGTGAAAAGAATCTTGGGGGTCTTGCCTTATAAAGCGGCGGCTCATTTGAAAAAATGCCTCCTACTGGGGCGGATAAACGGCGTGTTCAAGAGAACGGACTTGTTTGCGATTCTCTCGGAAGCGCTAATGGTGGAACGCGAAGCGCTCCTTCAATCATTGGGAGACAAACCGATTTATGACGCGCCGCGAAAGAAGATGCTTGATTATCTTCAAATAACGGACCAAGAACCGGCGTCTCCCGCCAGATATTGGTTTATGCAAATCGGTCCGTTGCCTATCATAGACGGCGCGCCGGCTAGGAATTTTTTCGCGGAAATGGCGCTCAAGTGGTGCGACGAGGCGCTTGCCAAAAAAGCCCACGAGACAATCACTCCGGTTATTTGACGCGAGGACAGAAAACTTTAAGCCGCTTCCCAAAAGCGGCTTTTTAATTTTCTATTTTCAACCCTTCAGGGGAATAAGTTTCTTTCTAAGCAAAAAAGTCGCCCCGAGCGCCAAACCAAGAAGTAGAAAATAAGCCATCATAAATTCCGCGAAGGTAATCGGCACTTTGCCAAAGGTCCCAAGGACAAGAGCAAAGAGCCATGACACGCCCGAGATTGCCCCGCTAGCAATCATTAAAGGAACATACTTTATGACTTCGGGTAATTCGCTTAAAAACCGGTCAACGCTCTTTTCTAATTTTTTGATATGGAAGAAATGGAACACTAAACCGTTCAAAAAAATCACGGCTACAATAAACATCTTGGCGGCGAATTTATCGGATGCCAGATAGCGCGCCTCATTCTCAAAAAACAAGAAGACCCCCGAAATAACCAGAATGAGCAGTCCGAGCCAAACCACCAAACTGCTTAGTTTGATGAATTTCAATTCGGTCGCCGAGATTTTTCCGTCGCGCGCGCTCGCCAGAAAAATCAAGTCGCCTAAAAATGCCCCGCCGACACCTAAAGCGGTGCCGATGATGTGGCCGATGATGTAAAGCGTATGATAATCAATAAAACCTAAAATCATTGGGGTAGTCAGTTTAAAAACTCTAAATTACCCCTTAAAGATAACAAATTTTTCTCCTAGAGCAACCACACTTTTCAACATCTTGACAAAAGCCCACTCACTGTGTTAAGATTTCAGCGGCTGATACAATTAAGACCGGAAAACTGACAAAATAAAAAAAGACAGAAAAAGAGGGGAAATATGAGAAACTTCCTTGACTTCATGCTACTCGTTCTCGGTCTCAAAGCGCGCGCAGACATCCGTAATGGTGCCGAAAAGAAGGAGCTCGTGAACCCGCCGTCTCCGCCGCCAGCGCCGGAAGAGCCAGTCATTATTAAGGTTCGGCAAAACATCGCCTGCCCCATCGGTAACAACGGCCACAGCAAGAAAGCCGAGTTTCTTTCAAGAAGGGGTAACCGGCGAGTGGCAACAATTGTCGCCCGAAACGGCCAACAAGCTACTCTCTCCTACCGCGGCGGCTCGCCATTCGTCCGCACGCTCGTCCCAGTGGCCTAGGAGAAGCCACTAAAGAAATCACACAAACACCGAACGCTCTATGCGTTGGGTGTTTTTTTAACTCATGCGGAACACATACGGAATTATGCAGAAAGAGATGCTACAACTCTTTTATTGAATAATCATCAAACTCCACATCCATAAAATCTGTTCGGATGCCGGCGTAACCCTCGTTTAAGAGCGCCGCTCCGCCGTAGCTTTTACCGTCATCCGTTGCTTCCGCCGCCAAAACCCAATTGCCAGTTTTATCCTTGTCAATAAAAAGTTTAATGCCGACCGTATTGTCGGGATTTGTTTTCACTTCGCTTCGCAAGCCGACCCATTGCTGGCTTGGAATCAGATTTGGATTGGTGGCGCGATTGTAAGGCGTAGCGACATTATAAAAAGGTTTATAGGACAGTGTGTAATAAGCGCCGTTAATTTTCTTTTTTATCACCGCCGCGCCGTCAACACGAATGCCGGTGTAATATAAATTGTCGCCGGTCTGATAACGATTGAAAAGTAGAAGTCCATTTGAAGCGTTGCGATTCGGGCTGACGCTTAGGTTGAGTTTGTTTACTTTAAAATAAACTTCCTGGGTAAGATTTCTCCATTTATTGGTCTGTACCAACCGAAAAATATTTTGAGGGTGCAAACCGTTATCCGTATCAACAGGATTGCTTCTTAAATACTCCGCGTACCACTTGTCGGAAATGCTTAAATCGCCTTGG
>LCOC01000002.1 GCA_001000545.1 Parcubacteria group bacterium GW2011_GWA2_47_21
TGTCTTCCTCTCTACAAAGACCGCAAGATACCCGCTCCCTTTCCGCCCCGACACGATGAAGTCCGCCTCCCAATCTCCGAAAAACCTCCTTTTCTCAACCTGTTTCGGTCGTTTGTCTATGAACGTCCGATTCGTAATGCCCGACGAAGCATGTGCCTCGTCTTGTTTCGTTTGCTTGCCGTAGCGCAGGTACTGCTCCAGCTTTCTTCCGTAGATTTTGGTTGGAGTAGTCGCCGGTAGCTTTGATTTCCCTGTAAGCCAAACAATTGAGCGGCTTATAGAGGAGGGGCTGTCTAAACTGTCGCGCAAAGGAAAACTACTGACCTCCGCAGAGCGAGTGAAGATGGTTCGCGGGGCGTTAGAAACGAAAGGATTAACTCTAGTCCAAGTGGAAACTGTTTTTATCCCTCTGATGTAACCCCGAAGCAAGTTATTTACAGAGCCGAGTGTCCGCACTCGGTTTTTTGTTGACAAATGACAAGCGAGGTGAAAAGATGCACGCCGGACCAAGCACAACAATGACAACCGCCAACCAAGCACGACACAACGAATGCGCGCGACTAACTAGAGCGATAGCTAAAACAAAAGATGCGCTTCGGAGAAAAGAGCTGCAAGGCGAACTATCTGATGTTCAAAGAATGTGCCGGCACACTAGCGCGAGAAAATGCCTCGGGCAACTGACGGAACCCTGTCCCATTTGCTTTCGTCCCAAAGAACCCGAATTCAAATGAAAACAACAACTGACATGCCGATTGACCCCCGGCAATTGGAATTCCGGCTCGTCTCGCCGCCCAAACCGAAACAAATGGAAATGTTTAAACCGCCGGTGTTGCCAGAACCAAACGAACGCTGGTATTTTGCTCCGCGAGCCAAAGGCCGGGGGAAAGTTCAATTGCCGCCCAAACGCTATGTCAACGAGCGTTAACAACCAAAAACGGACACGCCGTCCGTTTTTTTATTTCGACGGGCGAGGGGAAAAAGTCATCTTTTTCATTTTAATTTTTAGTTTTCTTCAGTGTTTTCTTCAAATACTCTCCGGTATGCGTTTCGGCCGTGGCAATCTGCTCCGGCGTTCCCTTGGCAACCACTTGTCCTCCTCCGTCTCCCCCTTCCGGCCCGAAGTCAATGACATAATCGGCGGACTTGATGATATCCATATTATGCTCAATCACAACCACGGTATTTCCCCTATCCGCCAGTTTTTGAAGAATTTCAATAAGTTTTTTGACGTCTTCGTAATGTAATCCTATAGACGGTTCGTCTAAAAGATAAATGGTTTTTTCCAGATGCGCCCGGTAAAGCTCGGAAGAAATTTTTACCCGCTGAGCTTCCCCGCCAGAAAGCGTCGTGGCCGATTGACCAAGTTCTAAATATCCAAGTCCGACTTCCTCCAAGGTCTTTAGCCGGTCATAAATGGCCGGTATATCCTCAAAAAATTTTACGGCTTCTTCCACCGTCATATGCAAAACCTCGTCAACATTTTTCTTTTTAAACCTGACTTCAAGCGTCTCCTTCATAAAACGCTTGCCTTGGCAAATATCGCAAGTTACATAGACCGTCGGCAAGAAATGCATTTCCACGGCAATCTCGCCGTTTCCCGCGCAGGCCTCACATCGGCCCCCTGACACATTGAAAGAAAAACGGCCGGGACCGAAGCCCTTAAAGCGCGCCTCTTCCGTCGTCGCAAACATTTCTCTAATGAAAGTCCAAGCGCCGGTATAAGTCGCCGGATTGGAGCGGGGCGTCCGGCCTATCGGACTTTGGTCAATTAAAATGGAGCGGCCCAAATATTCGCTGCCGGCAAATGACTTACAGTTGAAAATTTCGGCGCTCCGGTATCGCCGGTCAAACCGCGCCGCCAAATTTTTGTGAATTATTTCGTAAAGAAAAGTGGACTTGCCGGAACCGGAAACGCCGGTAACCGCAATCAGTTTCCCCAGCGGCAAATCAACATTGAGATTTTTGATGTTGAATAAATTCCCTCCGCGGATTTTAAGCGCGCCCTTGTTAGTGTCGCGCCGTTTTTTAGGTGTTTCAATATCTTTGTCGCCGCGGAGATATTCCAAGGTCAGCGATTTTGATTCGTTTTTTTTGGCGGTAATGAGTTTCTCCAAATCCCCGGCCACTACCACCCTGCCGCCGTGAATGCCGGCGCCCGGCCCGATGTCCACGATAAAATCGCTTGAAAAAATCGTGTCTTCATCGTGTTCAACCACAATAATGGTATTGCCGCTGTCGCGAAGTTTGGTCAAGGTCTTCACTAATCGGGCATTGTCTCTGGCGTGAAGGCCGATGGTCGGCTCGTCCAAAACATAAAGCGCACCGACCAGACCGGAACCAAGCTGGCTGGCAAGGCGAATCCGCTGGGCTTCGCCGCCGGAGAGAGTGTGGGCGCGCCGGTCTAAAGTCAGATATTCTATTCCCACATCTTTCATAAATCGCAGCCGGTCGGCAATTTCCCGAAGCACCACCGTGGCGATTTCCCTTTCTTTCGCCGTTAATTCCAAACCCTCAAAAAAATTCCAGGCGGCCTCAACGGAAAAAGCGCTAACCTCCACAATATTTTTACCGCCAATTAACACGTGAAGCGCTTCTGGACGAAGCCGAGCGCCCTGGCAAACCGAGCAGGGAACATCGCCGAAGAAATGCTTGGTGCCAAGCCCGTTGCAAGCGCTGCAAGCGCCGTAAGGAGAATTGAAAGAGAAAAGGCGCGGTTCAACTTCCGGATAAGCGAAACCGTCGTAAGGGCACATAAATTTCGCCGAAATCAGCCGTTCGCCTGAAGGCGAAACCACTTTAATAAGCCCGCCGGACTCGTGAAGAGCTCTTTCTATCGCTTCAGTCAATCGCTCCATCACCCCCTTGTCCCTCCTTGACAGTTCGGTGGTAAAAAATTCGTCAGCTAAAACATCTATGCTGTGCTTTTTGTTTTTGTCTAGAATAATCCGTTCGCGAAGCTGTTTCGCCGCCCCGTCCAAAAGAATTTCTTTATAGCCCTTGCCGAGCAAATCGTAGAGCAGTTGATAATACTCGCCTTTCCGTCCGACCACCACCGGCGCAAAAATTTTTATTTTCCCGCCGTCCACCGCGACGCCAAGCACTTTCTTTTTCCCGCTCGCGTCTTCCGAACTACGAATGGAATCCAAAATCGTCGCGGTGATTTCTTCGTTGGAGAGTTTTTTTATCGGTCTATTGCAAGTCAGGCAATGAGGGGCGCCGACTCTGGCAAAAAGCACTCTAAGATAATCGTAAATTTCGGTGGTGGTGGCGACGGTGGAACGCGGATTGTTGGAGCGGGATTTTTGGTCAATGGAAATGGCCGGCGAGAGGCCGATGATTTCATCCACATCCGGCTTTTGCATCTGGCGTAGGAATTGCCTGGCGTAAGCCGACAATGATTCTACATAACGCCTTTGGCCTTCGGCGAAAATGGTGTCAAAGGCAAGCGACGACTTCCCCGAACCGGAAAGCCCCGTGAACACAATGAGCTTGTTGCGGGGCAACTCTACCGTGATGTTTTTCAGATTGTGAGTGCGAGCGCCTTTAACTATTATGGTTTCTAGTGGATTACTCATAGAGATAAAAATTAAAAGTGTAAAACCAAAACCGCAAAATTAAAATTTAAAAGATAAAAGACAAAGTCCTTTTTGTTTTGAGTTTTAGTTTTCAGTTTCGCACTTTTAATTTCACAAAGCGAAGCTCCCCAGAGTGTGACTCTAGGGTGTACCACCGGCGGTTCCCAGTATAACAGAGCTTCCTATGATGACAAAACTTTGGCCGCTTCGGCCACAATTTCATCCAAACCGGCGGTGGCCTTGATGAGATATTTAGTGGCGCCAAGCCGCATACCTCTTTCCAAATCGGCTTTTTGGCCGAGATTGGACAAAACAATCACCGGAATATTTTTGGTCGTCTCGCCGCTTCTGATGCTCTTCAATAGGTCAAAACCGCTTACCCCGGGCAACAGGAGGTCAAGCAAAATCAAATCCGGCTTTACCGTCTCTAAAACTGCAAACGCCTCCTCGCCGTTTTTGGCATGATGAAGCTCGCATCCTTCGGTGGAAAGCCGCTCGGCGATGAGAGAACTTAGAAAATTATCATCTTCAACCCAAAGAATTTTCTTGCCCGAAAGGATGGGGTTAGGAACTTTTTGTTTGTTTGGCTCGTCCATAAAAGTGGGTACTAGGAAGTAGGAAGTAGGAAGTAGGAAGTAGGAAGTAGGAATTTTGAAAATTTGTTACTAAAAGTCGCTCAAGTCGGGTTACTAATGAATACATTCTAGCATACTTACGAATTTCACAAGCGCATTTGTCCACATAAAGAATTGAATATGATATAGGTCCTTGCGGCAAACCTGCCTGCCCTGTCTGCGTCTGGACGCACAGGCAGGCAGGAACCACGCGGGGGTCCTGACCTAATTTGCGTCACTCGCTCGGTAATAAAAAAGATGACTTCTTCCCCTCGCTCGCTAGGAAATAAAGACCACCGCAGATATTGGAGCTCTAAGCCGCAATCGGAAATTTTTCGTATTCGGGAAGGAGGCCCCTCTTATAAAAAAGCCGTGAGAACGCTTCGGCCTCTAGTTTAGCGTCTGCCAAGCCGTTGTGTTTACCCTCCCTTGGGCGCAAACCGACATATTTCAGAATTCTGTCTAAATTCAAGGCCGAATGACCTTTATCTTCGGGTGGTCTGATGCCGTGTTCTATCATATGAGAATAGCATACCGAGTGAAGGTCAATGGTGCGGTGGGCAAACTTCCAGTCCAAATGATAGCGGTGGGCGGTGGCTTGCAAGAAATCCCTGTCAAAAGCCGGATTCTGGCCGGCAATGGTCCTCTCCTTCGCTTCATTTGCCCAACGCAAAAAACTTTCAATCACCTCCCTGTCAGTTTTCTTTTTTGAGTCGGTAATCTCTTCGTTGGTGAAGCCGTTGATTTTAAGGGATTCTTTATCAACGTGAGCGCCGTCAAAAATGCGGCACTCTTCATAGAAGAGCCGCCCGGGATTTGAAAAATCAACCGCCCCCACCGAAAGGAGCGAGTGGCGAACTGGCGTTATACCGCTGGTTTCTACGTCAACAATAATCATACTTATATAATACTAATGCTACGAATAACAGGCAATGCGAATGCCACGAATAACAGGCAATGCGAATGCCACGAATTATTCGCATGAGCGGCATTGGTAGAGCCGCAATCCCCCATCTCCTTGGAAAAGTGGGGGATGACACAAAAAAGGCCGCCGATAGTTCGGGGGCCTGTGTTATCCATGTATCCTAGCATCCTATTGTCGTATCCCCTTTCTTGCGAGGAACTCGCGCCTCTTACCGACATCCGTGTTGATCGGCGCTTCCGCATAGTATGTTCCTTGATAGCGACACCCTTCACGAGTGCACCTCATGATAAAGATGTTGCTATCGCTTGGTCCGCCGCAGTATTCCATCGGCGTCCCGCATTGTGGGCACTTCATTTCAGGAATCTCGGACATGGCCACTTCCTTTCTATCGGTACTGGTTGATGAAGTCGCGAAGTTTCTCCGTCTCGCGACGAGCCGCTTCCGCGAAGTCCGCGCCTTTCGAGGCGAAGATGATGCTACGCGAAGAGTTGATGATCATGCCATATCCGCGACTGTCCTTGCCCGCCGAAACGGTCTTCTCCACATCGCCACCTTGCGCGCCGATACCCGGAATGAGTATCGGCATATCACCGACGAGTCCGCGGATTTCGCGGAGTTCATCGGGATATGTTGCGCCGACGACGAGCGCGCAGTTGCCGTTCTTGTTCCACTCGCTTGCGACACGACGCGCGACTACGCGGTAAAGCGGTCCTTGTCCGAGCACGATCAAGTCCTGAAACTCACCCGCGCCCGGATTGGATGTGCGGCAGAGCACGAAAATGCCTTTCTCTTTTCGTTCCAGAAACGGTTGGAACGATTCTCTTCCCGTATATGGATTAACGGTAACCGCATCTGCCTTCAAATAATCAAACGCGTCCCCGGCATATTTTACATTTGAGTTAGCGTTGTCGCCGTATTTTGCGTCCAAAATTATAGGGACATTCGGTGCAACCTCATTGATATACGTGATGGTCTCACGAAGTGGAATCCAACCCTTATTTTGACCGTAGAATGCCAGATTGAATTTGTAGGCACACACGAGGTCTTTTGTCACTTTCACGATTGCGCGGTTGAAAGTTTGAATATGGCTTGCAATCGACGCACCCAGGAAACTACCGTCACCATCGGTCAATCTCTGGCTAGCTTCCGGAATTTTTTCAAAATCACTATCCAATCCCACGCAGACGAAGTTACCGCGAGACCATTGGGCTTCCAGCATTTGTCGGAAGTTTCTGTTATTCATAAGGATATGTTTCAAAGGGCGAGCGTGCGCTATGCACACCCAATTTACCAAGACCCGCTTGGCAAAATTTCCATTTCCCACTCTACCCGATAGGCAACACGAAATCAACCGAAAACATGGACTCACAAAGTGCGATATTTATCGGATTTGTCTCTGTCTACCCACACTTAATACTAAATACTTTATACCAAATACTTACTGGGATGTCCATTCAGCCCCGCCCCTTGGGGCGGGGTTCTTTACTTCAGTCCCTTGCAATTCGCCGCCGGCATATAACCTTTGGCGCGAGCGGCCTCGGCAGAATCAAAATAAATTTTGTTTTGCTCGCTTATTTGTTTGGCGCCGGCGCACCACGGAAAGTGATATTTGCTGCCGTTTTTGGAAGCGACCACTTGGCCGCCGGAATTTGTCACTGACGGCAGAACAGATTTTTTTTCCGCGCGCGTTTCCCGCTCCCCCTCCAAAGCGCCCGAAACAGCAACAGCGCTGGCCGGTAAAACGAAGGGCTCTTTTATCAAAATTCCCCGCCCCTTTTTATAAGAATCCAATACCGAAAGCCGGCCAAGGCCAAATGACGCAAAACAGGCCAAAATTATCAAAATCACGGAAGCGTTTCTTGGCTCCACGAACTTTCTGCCCAAATCCTTGATTTTTCCCAGAAGTTCCGTTACACTATGTCCCATCATTATTTAATTATAGCAGAGGAAAATTTTTTCTAAAATCCAACACCATGGCGACAAAAAAAGCCGGCGGAACGGCAAAAAACTTAAGGGACTCGCAACCCAAATATCTCGGCGTTAAACTTTACGACGGCGAAACAGCCGATGTCGGCTCTATCATCGTGAGACAGCGGGGCACGAAAATCCTGCCGGGAGACAATGTCGGCCTAGGCAAAGACCATACTCTGTTTGCGTTGAAATCGGGTAAAATAAAATACGGCAGAAAGAGAAAAGTCGGTTTCAATCGGCAAACTCTGGTGAAAAAAGTGGCGAATGTGATTTAATCTTTTAGGATTTACTCAAAAGCTTCAACTTTCAGCCGAAGCTTTAGTTTTTTGTCGCCAATCTTAATCAGCGCCTCATGAGCGCCAACTGTTTTAATGGCCTCCGAAATGTCTATAAATTCCGCGGGAATATCAGCGCCGATGCCCTCCTTTACGGCCTTGGAGATTTCCGCGGCATGAATACCGGCAAACAGATGCCCTTTGTCGCTCGCCTTGCCTTTTATGATTATCTCCGCGCCTTCCACTCCTTTAAGATTTTTGACAAGCAGGTCTTCTTGAACCTTTCTTTTCACCTCCGCTTGGGCTACGGCCTTCTTCACCCGTTCCACGGCTTGAGGCGTTGCCGGTTCGGCCATTTTTTTAGGAATAAGAAAATTTAAAGCGTGCCCATCCGCGACGTTTTTGAGCTCAAAACGCTTGCCCAAACCGCCAATATCTTTTAATAAAACAATTTTCATACAAAGTATTTATTGAGAATGAAAACAAATAATTAAAAAGGAAAGCGCGCATTTTGCTTTAAGTTTTAACTTTGCGTTTTTTGCTTTGCGTTCTTAATTTTTGAGAATCTCCACCGCTTTTTCAAGCTGGGGGTCGCGGCCGGCTCTCACGTCTTCCGCCGTCATTTTCACCTCCACGTCCGGCGTAATGCCTTCCTCGGAAATTGACACGCCGTTCGGAGTAAACCATCTGGCAATCGTCACCTTAAGCGAAGTGTCGTCCGTCACTTTGACAAGTTCCTGAACGGACCCCTTGCCGAAGGTTTTCTCGCCGACAAGAGTGGCCCTGTTATTCTCCCTCAGAGCGCCAGCCAAAATCTCCGAAGCCGAGGCCGAACCGCCGTTTATGAGAATAGCTATTTTCACATTATCTCTAAAAATGTTGTAACCGCGGCTCCGATAAATCTTCGGGTCGCCGTTTTTACCTTGTTCATTTACCACCGTTTTGCCGGGCGGAAGGAACCAGCTGGCCATTTCAATGGCCGCTTCCATATAGCCCCCGGGATTACCGCGCAGGTCAAGAACTAATTTATCGGTGCTGGATTCAATGAATTCGCGAAGCGCTTGGCGGAAAAGGTCGGTAGAAACGGCGGAGAAATTCTTGAGCGTCAGAACAAACACGCCATCCGGCCGCAATTCGGTCTCTATCGTGGGAATTGTAATGACATCGCGGATAATGCTGATTTCCAAGGCATTCTTCGCCCCCTCATGAAGCACGGCGAGAATCACCGTTGTGCCTTTTTTCCCCCTAATGAGTTTAACCGCGTTTTCGGTCGCCATCCCTTGCGTGGTTTTCCCGTCAATTTTTAAAATCTTGTCGCCCGCTTTAATGCCGGCGCGCTCAGCCGGATTGCCTTTAAGCGGAGCCACCACGACAATCACCCCTTCACGAGCGTCAATTTCCATGCCGACGCCGTCAAAATGGCCGCTGATATCCGCTTCAAAATTCTTTTTTTCTTCCGGCGGGAAAAAAACGGTGTAAGGGTCACCCAAGGAAACGGTGAGCCCGCCAATCGCGCCGTAAACTTTCTCCTGGTCAGTCGGAATTTGTTTGGTGGCCATATACCGGTCGTTTAAAATGTTCCAGGCCTTCCAAAAAGCGGAGAAATCAACGAACTCCGGTTGGCCGGTTTCCAAATTTTCCAGACCGACCACCTTTTTTATTTCTGGCACCCTAAAGTCCGCGCCGACCCAAAAGCCGAACAAAAAAACGGCGGCGGCAGAAACACCGCCAATTACAAATTTATTTTTCAGAAACTGAAATTTCATTATGCTCAATTATTACAGACGCGCTATTTTTGGTCAATGCCGCGTGGTTCCTGCCTGCCGACAGGCAGGAACCACGCGGGGATGATTCTGTTCTTGGCGTTTGTGTTATATAATTGACTCGTGAAAAATATCCGCACTTACAAAAACATCGTTTGGGTTGACTTGGAATCGCCGACGCCGGAAGAGGCCCGGGAACTTGTTGAAACGCGAAACATTCATCCCGCCGTCGCCGAAGAGCTTTTGGCGCCTACGGCGCGGCCGAAAGTGGATCTCTATGACAACGCCATATATCTTATCCTTCATTTTCCTTCGGCTGATAACGCCAAAGACCAAGAAATTGACTTTGTCGTCGGCAAAAATTTTCTGATTACCGCCAGATACAATGACAATCCGGATTTCCACCAATTCTCAAAACTCTTTGAAGTCAATTCAATTCTGGAACGAGGGACGATGGGCGAACACGCCGGTTTCGTCTTGTTTTTTATGCTCCGCCACATCTACCGCTCGCTTTTGGACCGACTGTCAAAAATTTCCTCCGACATCGCCGTAATTGAAAAAGAAATTTTTGCCGGGCGGGAAAAAGAAATGGTCTTTGCCCTGTCCAAAGCGGCCAGAGATTTGTTAAATTTCAAGCGCTCCATTCGCCTCCACAAAGACATTCTTTCGTCGCTTGAGGCCGCCGGCGAAAATTTTTTCGGCGGCGACTTCTCGCATTACCTCCGCGGATTGACCAGCGAATATTTCAAAGTGGAAAGCGCGCTTTCGAACGATTTGGACACCGTGTTTGAACTGCGCGAGACCAACAACTCGCTCGTTTCAACCAAACAAAATGAAGATATGAGGGCCTTAACAGTCATCGCCTTAATCGCTCTGCCCCTAACGCTCCTTGCCTCGCTTCTTCAAATTGACACTGTCTCAAGACCGATAATCGGCATCCAAGGCGATTTCTGGATAGTCCTCGGTTTAATGGCTGGCCTCGCAACGATTCTCTATATTTTGTTCAAAAAGAAAAGATGGCTGTAATAACATTTGTGAATTAAGAGGCGTGAATTAAGAATTATAGGTATAATCTTATTTCAATATTCCTGATTCCCAACTCCTAATTCTTTATTCCTTATGTCCCCTTTTTTCTCATCCTTCATAAATAAATTATACGGCCAGCCGCGAGGTGAGGCGGGCGCAATATATCTTTTCAACACGCTCACCAGACAAAAAGAAACATTCGTGCCGCTCCGAAGGGGGCATGTCGGAATGTATCATTGCGGCCCAACCGTCTACAATTTCGCCCACATCGGCAATCTGCGCGCGTATGTCTTCGCCGATTTGTTGAAACGGCTTTTTCTCTACGAGGGTTACGAAGTCAAACAAATCATAAACATCACCGACGTCGGCCATTTAACCGATGATGCCGACCAAGGCGAAGACAAAATTGAGGAGGGCGCCAAACGCGAAGGCAAAAGCGCCAAAGAAATCGCCGAAAAGTTCACCGCCGCTTTTATGGAAGATATCGCCATGATGAATGTCAATACGGAAAGAACAATTTTCCCGAAAGCGACCGAACACGTCACGGAACAAATCGCCCTCGTCAAGACGCTGGAAGAAAAGGGTTACGCCTACCAAACGAGCGACGGCGTTTATTTTGATTCTTCATTATTTAAAAAATACGGCGTGCTGGGAGACATTAACATCAAGGGGCTTGCGGAGGGCGCCAGAGTGGAAAAAAATCCGGAGCGCAAACACCCGACTGATTTCGCCCTCTGGAAATTCTCCCCGAAAGAAAACTCGGGGCTCGGTAAGCGGCAGCAAGAGTGGCCATCGCCTTGGGGTCTGGGCTTTCCCGGCTGGCATATTGAATGCTCGGCGATGAGTATGAAATATCTCGGCAAGACCTTTGACATCCATACCGGAGGCGTTGACCACATTCCGGTTCACCACAACAATGAAATCGCGCAGTCGGAATCAGTGACCGGCCGGCAATTTGTCCGCTATTGGCTCCATAACGAACACCTGAAGATGGAAGGAAGAAAAATTTCCAAGTCCTTAGGCAACACAATATATCTCAAAAATATCGTTGAGCGGCGATTTACGCCTCTGGCGCTCCGGTATTTATTTCTCTCTTCCAGTTATCGCGCGCCCCTTAATTTCACTTGGGAGTCATTGGAAGGCGCTCAAAACGCGCTTTTCAAGGCCCACCGGCATTTTGTGGAAGAATTGGGCACAAAAAACGGAAAGATTATTCCTCGCTACAAAGAACTTTTCGCCGGGGCGCTCCGAAATGATTTGGACAGCCCGAAAGCGCTTGCCGTGATGTGGGAATTAATTAAGGACAACAAAGCGGGTAGGCCCGACAAACGGGTTACCATCCTTGATTTTGACAAAGCGCTGGGTCTCGGTTTCCTGGAATCAAACAAGGAACTTTTGGCGATGAATCGCAAGAAAATCAAGACGGAAGAGTTGCCGGCCGAAGTAAAAAAACTCCTTGAGGAACGCGAACGCGCCAGACGAGACAAGGACTTCAAAACCGCCGACCTGATTCGCGCTAAAATCTCCGCTTCGGGGTTTGAGCTGGAAGACACCCCCGCCGGACCTAAAATCTATTCTTCAGCGCGTTAAATTTTTGGCCGAACCAACGGGAAAAGAGTAACTTCCCGAATCGGACGGTTTTCCAGGAGAGCGAAAAGGCGCTCGCCAAAGCCAAAACCGCAAGTCGGCGGCATACCATGCTCCAACATTTCCACAAATTCAAAATCCGGCATCATCGCCTCTTCATCGCCCGCTTCTAAAAATTTTTTCTGCTCTTCAAAGCGCGCCCGTTGTTCTGCCGGGTCGTTTAATTCCGCGTAGCCCCTGCCCACTTCCGAACCAGCTATAAGCGGCTGAAACATCAAGGTCTTTCTCTGGTCTTTCGGGTCAAGTTTGGCCAGAGGCGACACAATGACCGGATGCCCGACTAAAAACGCCGGACCGGCAATATTTTTTCGGCAATATTTCCAAAGAGTATCAATCAGGCGCTCCCGATTTTCTCCTTTGTAAGAAACCTTGAGCTCATCCAATTTATTTCTTATCTTTTGGTCGGAGTCGGAAAAAACATCAAGGCCGGTTTGCCTTCTGACTTCATCCGCGTAATCAACCAAAGGCCAATCGCCCGCTAAATCAAACTCCGAATCCTTAACGCCGAATTTCGTTCTGCCGTAGACCTTTTTAGCGATGGTTTGATAAAGTTCCTTTACGAAAGCCATGCCTTCAATATTGCTCCAGTAGGCGCTGTAGAATTCCACATTGGTGAACTCCTGCAAGTGTTCGGCACTCGTGCCTTCGTTGCGGTAGACCCGGCCAATCTCAAAGGTTTTAGGGAAACCGGCGGCCATCAGGCGTTTCTGCCAAAGCTCGCCAACCGAAATCCGAAGATACAAGTCCATATCAAAATCGTGGTGGTGGGTCTTGAAAGGCCGCGCTTCGGCGCCGCCAGTGGTGAACTCAAGCGTCGGGGTTTCTACCTCTAAAAATCCGTCGTCTTTCAAAAATTCCCTGGTCACATCCCAGAATTTCTGCTTGCGCAAAAATATCGCTTTAAGCTCCGGCGCAAAAAGCAGGTCCAGGTAACGCTTGCGAAGCTTCTCTTCCTGGTCTTCCAGACCGTGCCACTTTTCCGGCAACGGCAGAAGTGATTTGCCAAGCATCGCCCACGAAGAGACGAGAATCGTTTTTTCACCGCGCTTGGTCTCAAAAAGAGCGCCGGTGAAGTCGGCGAAATCGCCGATATCCGCCACTTCGGAAAAGAGCGAAAGGGCACCGGCTGGCGTATCGCCTTTCTTAAGAAGCGCTTGAAAAGTTGCCGTGCCGTCGCTGAAAGAGACGAAAATCAAAGCGCCTTGCGGCCGAAGCGCCAAAATCCTGCCTGAAAGCGTTACCGCCTTACCCGAAGCAGAGATGGCGGAAAAATCCGCTGTCGCATCAGCGTTAGAGAACGCCCGCTTTGAAACCGCGGGATAAGGATTTAGCCCGCCACTTTTAATCTTCGCAAGCTTTTCCCGACGGACTCTTTTTAATTCTTCAAGAGAGGACATTCAAAATACGCTCGTTATTTCTAATTTATGGAAACGACTTTCCCCCTCATCTCCCCTTTTGGGGTTTTAAATTCAAAAGCGTCCCCCTTCTTTTTGCCAAGCAGGGCCGCGCCTAGGGGCGACAAAAAAGAGATTTTCCCTTCTTTAGTGTTGGTCTCTTCGGAGCCGACGACGGTGAAGGTCTGTTTGCCGTGGTTACCGTCTTTTTCAATGACAACCGTTGAACTGATACCGACTTCGCCTTTATGTTTTTCCGAGACAACTTCGGCAGAACGAAGCACACCTTCTAATTTGGCGATCCTGTCCTCTATGCTTGCCTGTAAATCCCTGGCTTCGTGATATTCGGCGTTTTCCGATAAATCGCCGAGCGATTTGGCATATTCCAAATTCTCCGCCACTTCCTTCCGCTTTACCGTTTTCAACTCCGCCAATTCTTTGATAAGCTCATCGCGTTTTTCTTTCGTAAGATATTCTTTTTGGTTGGACATAATAACAAATTAAAGCTCATAAAAACCTACCGGCGCTTAAATTAAAATTTACTCTGAATGAGATAGTAACACAATTCAACGCAAAACTAAAATTCCAAAGAGCAAACACGAAATTTTCTATGCGCCGGCGGGCGAGAGAAAATTCTGAATTTTACGCTTTTCATTTTTAGTTTTTAATTTCTTAAATATTCCGGCGTGTTGATTTGCATCCATTCAAAAACGGAACGCATTACGGACAAAGCCCCGAAAACATTGCCGCGCGGGCCTTTTTCCATAAGAACCGCGAACGCAAAACGCGGATTCTCGTAAGGAAAAAATCCCGTTACCCAGGAATTGACAAATTTCTTGGCGGCGTCAAGTTCGGCGGTGCCGGTCTTAGCGGCCACCGCCAAGTCGGAGAAATAAAGTCCGGAGGCGGTGCCGGATATCACTCCCTCTCTCATGCCTTCCCGAACCACCGCCAAATTTGCCGGATTAAGGCCGGTTTTCACTTTCTCGCCCGCTTTGCCGTCAAGCCGAAGCAGTGTCGGATAAACCAGAAAGCCCCCGTTTCCTATCGCCGCCACGGCGCGCACCGCTTGAAGGGGTGTAACTAAAAATCCGTATTGGCCGATGGAAGTATTGTAAGTATCGCCAATCCGCCACGGTTCGTCCGGGAAGGCCTCGGCTTTCCACTTTGGACTCGGAATAATTCCTGATTTGTTTGAAAATATGTCGCCTAAAATGCTTTCTCCAAAACCGAATAGGCGAAAATATTTTTCCAACCGCTCTATGCCAAGGCCCCCCTGTTCTTCAAAGCCGCCGCCGACTTCAAAAAAGTAAACATTGGAAGATACGGCCAGCGCCTTTCTCATATCCACATAGCCGTGCGCTTTCCAGTCGTTGAAAACGGACTTTTTGCTTTTATCATACGGATTGGGAATGGAGATGGAGCCGGTGCTTAAGATGTTTTTGTCCGGTTCTATTACTCCTTCTTCCAAAACGCCGACCGCGACATAGGGCTTTACAATGGAACCGGGCGTGTAAAGGCCAGCCGTGGCGCGGTTAAGGAACGGCTTCGCTTTGTCCTCTCTATAACGAGAAATCGCTTTATCATCCCTGCCCTCGGTTAAAATGGTTGAATCAAATTCCGGATAACTCGTCGAAGCCAATACTTCGCCGGTCTTGATGTCAAGAATCACGCCCGCTCCGCCGGTAAAACCAACCCTCTCCGCCAAGTTCTCGATATTTTGATGGAGCGCCGAGGTTAATCCTTGGTCAATGGAAAGATAGAGAGAAAGGCCGTCAGTTGGCGGATAAATCACGCTTTCCGAATCAATCTCGCCTAAAGCGTCCACCTCAATCAACTTGACCCCGATACTGCCGGAAAGGGTCTCATTGAATAAGAGTTCAACCCCGTCTCGGCCGTCGGAATTGAGATTATAGTAAAATCCGCTGGAATCCTTTTTCGGATACGAAACAAAACCAAGAATGTGGGCGAGTCCAGAAATATTTTTGTAGGTTCGGTCGGCAAACTCGGGATGCTTGGCTGACGGAGAATTCTCCACAAGCAAAAAATTATTCCTGTCGTAAATGACGCCCCGGTTGGGGAAAATCGGAACGTGCCGAAGCGAATTGAGACGGCTCCGCGAGTTTAATTCTTCGCCGTGAATGATTTGAAGCGACCAGACCTTGCCCAAAAACACCGCAAAGATAACGGCTAAAAACAGGCCTAGATAAACAAGGACGCGCCTTGAAATCGGCTGTTCCAAGCGGCCCTCAAACTGGTAACGGTTAAAGTCGGGCAGATTGCTGGAATCAAGAAAAATCTCATCGGGGAAAATTTCACCGCTTCTGCCGAAACCCCTCCGCCGGAAAATTCTTTTAAGTTTGGTGAAAAAAAACATTGGGAAAAAGCAAATTAAAAACGTAAAGCGACCTGCCTGCGTCTGCCCGCGCATTGCGCTCCGGCGGGCTAACAGGAAAACGCAAAATTAAAATCCAAAAGGAAAAACGCTGAATTCCCGACTTGAGGTTGAATTTGGCACTTTTCGCATTTAGTTTTTAGCTTGAGTCATACACCGCCAATCTTTTTCGGAGAAAAGCGCTCAAGCCCAAAACCAGAATGGCCAATGCCGTCAAAGCATACGGTATGCCGCCAAAGAAATCATCGGCGCCGCCGAATACCGCATCTATGAAAAAGCAGGCCAGAACAAACTCAAAATAAAAACGGAAATACAGGACGGCCGCTAATCCAAGCAAAACCCCAGCCCACCAAGGTAAAAATAAAAACGCGGTGGCTAAAATCAAATCGCCGATTACTCTCCATTTCATAAAATGTAACGATTAAAGACAATACCGCACCGCGGGGGCATTAGTTTTCCTCTGGCTCTAAAACATCAGATAGAATCTCTCTCCTTTCCACTCCGACAAATCGGACTTCGGAAATGCTGACGGAACTTCGGAAATAAATTTTTTGAAAAGTGTCAGTTTCATCGGCCACCACCCTTTCCACAAAACCGTAAATGCCCAAGTTGAAGCTGGGCATAGTTACCGCATCGCCCTCCGACACGCTAACTCCCTTGGGCAAGCGAGCGAGAAACGCGCCCCCGCCCTGCCCCAAGGCCTCCGCCTGAATATTGGCGTCGCCGACAAGTATCGCCGTCTTAACATTAGGCGAGGAAAACAATTTTACTTTGGCGTAAGTTATACCCACTTCCGTTATCTCGCCAATAAGATGCGCGCCGGCAAAAACCGCCAAATCGCCGACCTCAACGCCTAAGGCCTTGCCGGCGTCAATGATAAATGTGTCATACGGTGAAAACGGCGGCCGCGACAGCACGGCAGCGGCAATAGCGACCCTCTCCCCGTCGCGGCCGAGCAACTTCTTTAGCGCGGTATTTTCTTCTTGCAGGGCCTTGAGTGTTTTCAACCGAAGTTCCGCGTCAATAATTCTTGAGCGAAGCTCGCGGTTAACGCTCAAAACCTCGGCTTTCGAAGAAAACAAACGGGCGGAAGCGGCGCCCGTTAGGCCGTCGCCCGCCTTCCAGAACGGCTTGGCGACAAACAAAAAAATCGCAGGCAGAAAGGTCGGCAAAACAATGTCTAAGGCGAGAACACCCATGGCGAATAAAGCGAAAACGATATACTTGCGCCGTCCGGAAAAATCGCCTCTAAATTTTTGATAATTCATCATCGCCTTGAACCAAGACATCCTTAAAACGAGGAAAGTCCTCTAAAATAATGCCGGTGCCCCGCGCCACCGCCGTCAACGGGTCGTCGGACACATGAATGGCAATCCCGACAAATTCCTCCAAAAGCGCGGGCAGCCCTTTAAGCAGGGCGCCGCCGCCGGTCAGATATATTCCTCTTTGCATCACATCGGCAACAATTTCCGGCGGCAACTGTTCCAAAACCTCCCTGACTGTTTCCAAAAGAATGTCCACCGAAGGGGTCAGGGCTTCTCGCACGTCTGAATCGGTAATGACCGTTTCCCTCGGCAATCCCGTAACCAAATCCCTCCCCTTAATGACCGCTTCCAAGGGCGCGGGCAGTGGAGTAACGCTGCCGATGAGAATTTTCACGTTTTCCGCCGTATTCTCGCCGATTAAGATTTTAAATTCGCTTCGGACATAGGAAATTATATCGCGATTGAAACGGTCGCCGGCAATTTTAATATTTTTAGCGCCCACCACGCCGCCCAAAGATATGATAGCGATATCGGTCGTGCCGCCGCCGATGTCAATGACCATATTCCCGATCGGCTCAAAAATCGGCAGTTTAATGCCGATAGCCGCCGCCATGGGCTGTTCCACAATATGCACCTCCCTCGCCCCGATATTTTTGCTGACGTCTCTAACCGCCCGCGCCTCAACATTAGTGATGCCGGAAGGCACGCCGACCACCACCCTCGGCCCGAACACAAAATTCCGGCTTTTGGCGACACTGCCTAAAAGGTAAGCCATCATTTCTTCCGTCACTTCAAAATCCGAAATGACGCCTTCGACCACCGGCTTGACTGCCCTGATGTGCTGCGGAGTGCGCCCCAACATATCTTTGGCCGTGGCGCCCACCGCCACCACTTGGCCGGTCTTTTGATTCACGGCCACGATAGAAGGCTCGTTTATCACAATGCCCTCGCCCCGAACATAAACCAAAGTATTAGCCGTTCCCAAATCAACGCCGATGTCGTGGGAGAAAAGCCGGTAAAATTTGTCAAGATATTTGCGAAGCATTTGATTTGAGATATTTTAGAAATTGGGACTCGTCTATCATTTCCACTTTGCCGGTCCGGCGATTTTTAATTTCAATTTTCCCCTCCGCAAGCGCCTTCTCGCTCACCACAACGCGGCGCGGCAGGCCGATTAAATCGGCGTCGGCGAATTTTTCGCCGGCGCGGGCATCGCGGTCGTCATATAGCACGGACACGCTTTCGGAAGTTAAATCGCCGTATAATTTGTCGGCTTTGAGCCGAGTCTGCTCGCTTCCGGGCAATGCCAATAAGTGTAAAGCGAAAGGCGCGATGGCGTCCGGCCAGACCAAACCCGAAGCGTCGGAGCGTATTTCCGCGACGGCGCCGATAAGCCGCCCGGGTCCAATACCGTAACTGCCCATAAAGACCGGCCGGCTCACGCCTTTTTCATCGGCATAATTCAATCCGAAGGAGTCGGAAAAACGAGTACCTAGGGTAAAAATGTTTCCGACTTCCACCGCCTTTTCCTCTTTGAGGTTCTTTTCGCCGCAAGACGGACAAACCTTTTGCTCGGCAAAAATTTCGTCGTTCACCGCCACCTTGCACTTGCCGCAAAGCCGAATCAAATCCTCGCCGGCGGAAGCGATGGTCTGAAACTCGTGCGAGTATTTGCTGAAACTGCCGCCCGAAGCGTAGGTTAAATAAGTGAACTCTCCTATGCCGACTTTTTCAAAAATTCTCTTGTAGGACTCTTTCGCCTTTTCGTAAAATTCGGCGTGCTCTTTCTCGTCCTTGGAAAAAGAATACAAATCCTTCATTAAAAACTCGCGCGTTCTAAGTATGCCGCTTTTAGCCCTTTTTTCATTGCGAAACTTCGTCTGAAATTGATACACGTAACGAGGCAAATCGCGGAAAGAATTGATTTGGTCTTTGGCGATTCTGGTGAGCGGCTCTTCATGAGTGAAACTAAGACCGAGCTCGCTCTTGTTTTTTAGTGCCGTTTTAAACCAAATGTCCACCGCGCGGTCGTCAAAACGGCCTGTCTTTTCCCAAACGCTTCTGTCTTGAAGAGCGGAAAGGAAAACTTCCTGCCCGCCGAGAGCGTTCATTTCTTTTCTGATGAGTTCCACCACTTTATTAAGGACCAGAAGGCCGAGCGGCAAAAAAGAATACACGCCGGCCATTTCTTTATAAATAAAACCGGCCCGAATAAGAAGCTTCGCGTTTCTGGCCTCTTCGTCCTTTGGCGCTTCGCGGCGGGTCTTGGTGAAAAGGGTGGATTGGAGCATAACAAAAAATTAAAAACTAAAAACGAAAAACGCAAAATTAAAGCAAAAGACCGACACGGTTATCATACAAGAAAACGGGAAGTGGCGCGAATTTGCTAAATTTTATTTTTGATGTTAATGTAAATAACGGAAAAAACCCCGACACCCTTTATGCCCTGGAAAAGAAGAAAATACGAGCATCACCCTCACACCCCGACATATGTCATTGAAAAGGATCTCGCTGATTCTAGATTGGAAAACAATGTCTACTTGACAGCCAATATCGTCAGAGAGCTCCGTCAAAGAGGCGAAAACGTTTCCCTGACAAAGGAAGAACAAAAAATGTTGATCGGCTGGTTGCGCCGCGCTCGGCACGGTAAAAAACCATTGGCCATGTGGTTGCCACGCGGTTATCAGGTCGTCCGCTTGCTCTGCGTATTAAAAATACTGAATCCGCGGAGAAAAATTATCGCTTCAACATCAGATAAACGATTATTTTCACTGGCCGAAGCTCATTACACAAAACGGATGAAGACGGGCGACATTCACGCTTCGGCCCAGCTCCAATCGCTCTACCACTCACTCCGATTTTTGGGCTTGCGCTAAAAGCGCGCCGCCGCCGAAGGTTTTTTGTTTTGAACAAAAAACCTTCGGCGGCTTTCATTTTTCCGCAAGCGAGCGATGATTATACAAAGCGTCAGAGATTTCCTCTAGGGCCGCATCTTCGTCCGGTGTAAAATTCTTCGCTTTAAGTTCCGTTATTTTAAGCGTCCCCAATCGCGTAAGGCGTTTTATCAAATCAGGCCGGCTTTTACGAACTTCATCAAACAAATCGGAGAAAGAGCGGGCTTCTTTTTCCACCCATTCAAATTCTTTCCGGCTCCGGTTTTCCGGCGTAAAACCAAGATATCTGTTTATCAGAACGGCCTGAATTTTGTTTCTAAGGACACGCTCTTCATCGCCAAGCGCTTCCGCTTCTTTCCATTCATTATTTTCTTTTGGTTGTTCAAGATTTGTCATAAAGTAAACTAAAAGCGAAAAATTGAAAGCTAAAATGCAAAAGGGAAAACAATAATTTTTTGTGTTTTAAGCTTTCGTTTTACGCTTTTCATTTTACATTTTAATTTGTTAGAACAACCTAATTATATCCCGATAAGTCACGACCACCATCAAAGCGAGAAGCAAGGCAAAACCCAAGGAATTGAGAGCGTTGGCGATTCTGGCGGGAATGCGCCTTCTTGAAACCGACTCAATCAAGACAAACAAAAGACGCCCCCCATCCAGCGCCGGCAAAGGCAGAAGATTTAAAATCGCCAAATTGACAGAGATGAACGCGGTAAAAGAAATAAGATAAGAAAGCCCCAGTTTCCTCGCTTCGCCTACCAGACCGGCAATGCCAACCGGCCCCGTCAAATCAGAAATGGAGGTCTCGCCGACGAAAAGGCCTTTTAGAAAAAAATAAAAACCGACGCTTGTGCCTTTGGCTAAATTTAAAGTCGTCCTCGCCCCTTCCAAAAACGCGGGGATGAGCGGTAATTTCAAAATCCCCGCCTCCGTCATGCCAATGCCAATCATTGGCACCCGCTGTCCCGGAAGGACTTCCGGCGCGACAGCCAACTCCAATTCATTATTTAAGCGAGAGACCTTAATCGCTAAACTCTTTCCTTCTCTTTCTTCAATAAAGCGAGCGATGACCTCCGGTTTGTTTTCTTCGAGAAAAAGCCCGCCTTCGGCGACAGAAACAATCGCATCGCCTCCCTTAAGGCCGGCTTTGGCCGCCGGCGAGTCGGGCGCCACAAAGGTGATAATGGTCTTAACATCTGAAAAATTTTCCGCTCCGAGCCGCTCGTTAATAGACGCCGGCATTCCTCTCAAAAACCCAAACCCGAGCAGGAGCCAGGCGAATAAAAAGTTAGCGGCGACGCCGGCAACGAGCACGGCGGCTTGGACGGCGCGATTCTTATTTACGAAACTCCGCTTGCTGTCCGGTCCGGATACCGCTTCATCCGTAATTCTCTCGCCGAAAATTTTCACATAGCCGCCGAAAGGAATAAGGTTGAAGGAATACAAGGTCTCTCCTCGCTTTTTGCTCCAAAGCCGCGGTGGAAAACCGAAACCGAATTCGTCCACCCTAATATCCGCTTTTTTGGCAACAAAAAAATGCCCGAACTCGTGGACTAAAATCAAAGCGGCAAGAATTATGAGGAAGGTAATTAGAGTCATCTACAATTCAAAATTAAAAGTGAAAAATGGCAATGCAAAATTTTAAACAAGATTTAGTTTTTAATTTTTCGTTTTAAGTTTTGCGTTTAATTTGATATTTCTTTTTCTTTAGCTGCGTATAAGGATTCCAATTTGCCATTGGCTTCATCAACGATTTTTTGCATCTCATTTTTAAGGCGGAATTTGTCATCCTCGCTTATCTGTTTCTCCCGCTCCTTGTTTTGAATATCCTGCCAAACATCGTCTCTAGCGCTCCGAAGGCGTATCCGAGCGCTCTCTAATTTCTCTTTGGCGACTTTAACAAGCGCCGTCCGCCGTTCGCTGGTAAGTTCTGGAAAAAAAATTCTGATGCCTTTGTCGTCCATCGCTACCGAAAGCCCCAAGCCGGAATTGGCGACGGCCTTTTCAATATTCTTGCCCTGCGCCGCATCCCAAGGAATTAGGCGGAGCGTCCTGACATCTTCAACGCTGACAGAGGCCAGTTCGCGGATGCCCATTTTCGCGCCGTAGCTTTCAACAACGACATTGTCCAAAATCGCCGGCAGGGCTCGGCCAGTCCGGAGCGTTGAGAACTCTTTAACAAGCCATTCCTCAATTTCCTTTGACTTGGTCTTTAGAGAAGAAAAATTGTACATAATAAATTCAAAGCTTAAAGCGGAAAATTCAAAACTCAAATAAGAAACAGAAAAAATCCAGTGGCCAAATAATTTTGTTGTTTGGTTTGTTTTTAATAGTTTATAGTAAAAAATATAAAATACAAATTCATTTTTTGTTTTAAATTATTGTTTTGCGCTTTACGCTTTATGTTTTACGTTTTCGGCGGCAATACCAGCGCAATGTGCTCCAAAATTATCTTCACGGCCGGAGAACGACCGAAAATCAGGCGTTTGGCCTTCACCACTTCTTCTAAAGCCGCCGGAACGCCTCGGGATGACTTATTTCGGTACAAACGCCGTTCAACGCGCTCCAAAAACGACAGGACTTCGGCTTTGCTTTTTTCTTCATCGGTAACGGAGTCAGCAAGTTTTTTAGAGATTCTTAAGCGCCCGGCGAGCGGCGCTTTAAGAAATTTTTCGGCTGCGCTTGCTTCATCTGGTTTCTCACCGTTTACCCCGAGGAGTTTTACGAACATTAGGCGCGATTTAAGCGTCGGCAGAAAAATAACAGCCGAAGGGGCGATAAGGAAAAAATTGGTGTGAGCCGCTGGCTCCTCAAAAAGTTTAAGAAGGGAATTTTGCGCTTCGCGGGTAATGAAATTAAAAGCAATCACAAACACCCGCCGCTCGCCGAACGGCTTTTTAATCGCCATGTCGGAAATCATCCGTCCGTCATCTATGGCGAAGGTATCGTATTCTAAAAACAAAACATCGGGATTGCCGACGATTTTTATTTTTAGTTCATGGCCGATAAAATTCTTCACGCTCGCCATTGCTTCCGTCCTATCCCCTTCCACGCAATAAGCATGGTGAAGTTTCTCCTTTGGAAACATAGAATAATTGTAGCACTAAATGCGAAGCACTCGCTTTTTTACACCCAATGCCTTTTGTTTGAAAATTATGTAATTGAAAATTAATTGAAAATTGAAAATTTCAAATCATCTTTTCGCAATAATGCTTCTCTTGTAAGTATCCAAATGCTCCAGCGCGATACCGGTTCCCAGAGCGACGCAGTACAAAGGGTCCTTGGCCAAAACGGCCTTGACGCCTAGCCGGCGAAAAACCAATTCGGGGAAATTGCGAAGCAGAGACGAACCGCCGGTCATCACGATGCCTCTGTCTATAATATCGGCGGAAAGTTCCGGCGGCGTTTCTTGCAGGACGTCTTTCATGGCTTTAATCATCTCGCGCAGTTCCTTGCCGGTCGCCTTAACGATATCGTTGCTTCTAATTTCCGCCGTGCGCGGAAGCCCCGTAATAAAATCCCGCCCCCTCACGGCCATCACCAATTCTTCTTCAAGCGGCACTGCCGAACCGATTTTTATTTTTATATCTTCCGCCATTTTATCGCCGATAATCAGGTTAAAGGTCTTCTTGACATAATCGGCAATGGCGCTATCCAACCGATTGCCCGCGCACTTCACCGAAGTGGAAGCAACAATGCCGCCCAAAGAAATCACGGCGATGTCGGTCGTGCCGCCACCGATGTCAACCACCATATAGCCGAAGGGCTCGTAAATCGGAATGCCGGCGCCGATGGCGGCCAGAATCGGTTCTTTGACGACATAAGCGTTTTTCGCTCCGGCTTTTACCGCCGCTTCAATGACCGCCCGCCGTTCCGTTGAGGTAATGCCTGCCGGCACGGAAATCAAAACATCCGGCTTCCAAATGTTCCATTTGCCAAGCGCTTTCCTGATAAAGTAGCGGAGCATCGCTTCGGTAATGCGGTAATCGGCAATGACGCCGTCCCGCATCGGCCGATAAGCAGTAATGTTGTCCGGCGTCTTCCCCACCATTCTTTTCGCTTCCAAACCGACAGCTAAAATTTTCCGGTCTGATTCGGAAACCGCCACCACCGACGGCTCGTTTAAGACAACGCCTTTGCCCGGCACAAACACCAAAGTGTTCGCCGTGCCGAGGTCAATGCCAAGTTTGGGAGAGAAAAAAAGCATAATGAAAATTAAAAACTAAAAGCGAAAAAATGAAAACTAAAATTCAAAAAAGGAAAGATTAAGAAACTTGATATTTTTTATTTTATAGTGTCGTTTTGCGCTTTTCGTTTTGAATTTTACGTTTCAATTGGTAGTCCTTATAATATCCGCCCCAATCTTTCGCAACCGTTCCTCCACCCGCTCGTAACCTCGGTCAATGAAATAAACATTACTGATGGCTGATTCGCCTTCGGCGATGATGGCCGCAATGACATAAGCCAGACCGGCGCGAATATCGGGCCCCTCAAGCTCTCGCCCGCGGAGTTTCGCCGGCCCTTTTATCCTGACGCGATGAGTATCCATCATCTCAATTTCCGCTCCCATCCGCACCAAATCCTCAACATAGTGAAGCCGCCCCTCAAAGATTGATTCAAAAACCTGGGCTTCGCCCGCCGCTTGCGTAAGAAAAACCGTCGCGGGCGCTTGAAGGTCGGTCGGAAAGCCCGGGTATTCGTGCGTCTTAATGTCAAAGGGTTTGAAAGAACGCGAAACGCCCTTCTCCGCCCCAAAAACCTTTAAAGAACTCTCGCCGATTTCTATGGCGACGCCCGAACGGCGCAGTTCATCAATGACAATTTCCAAATGTGTCGGATTGCAATTGGTTATTTTCAAGTCCTTGCCCGCCAAAGCGCCCAAAAATAGAAAGCTCCCGGTTTCAATCCTATCAGGTATGACCGACCAAGGAGAGCCGGAAAAGTTAAGCTTGCCGGCGCCCGTTATTTCAATAACGGGCGTCCCCGCGCCTTTTATTTTCGCCCCGGAAGCGATTAGGAAGTCCGCCAGTGAAATGATTTCCGGTTCCATGGCCGCGTTTTTAAGCGTGGTCTTGCCTTCCGCCAGCACGGCCGCAAGCATCAGGGTTTCGGTGGCGGTTACGCTTTGCACCCTAAAAAATATTTCCGCGGCGCAGAGCCGTTTGTTACGGGCTTTTACGACATAATACTCGCCGTCCTCAAAAATCTCCGCTCCCATTTTCACAAAGCTCTCCAAAAAAAGGTCAATGGGCCGTTTGCCGATAACGCAGCCGCCCGGATGTGGGAAACGCACGGCCCCGCTCGCCGAAAGAATGGGGCCGGTAAGAATGATGGAAGCCCGCATTCTTTTGGAAAGCGTCCGGTCAAATTGAGTGCCAAAAGAATCGCCCCGAAGCGTCATCCTCCCCCCTTCAAAGCTAATGTCGGCGCCAAGCGCTTTCATCAGCTCGGACATTCTCGCCACATCCTCTATCGCCGGCACATTTTGAAGCGCCACTTGATTTTCAAAAAGCGGCAACGCGGCCATTAAGGGCAGAGCGGCATTTTTTGCTCCTCCCACGGCAATCTCTCCATGAAGCGCCCTCTCTCCGCCCAATCCTCGGATGAAAAAAGAATCTTTGTGCATTGAAATAAATTTAAAGTTAAAAGCGAAAAAGTTAAAATTACGGCGTAAAAAACATATTTTTCTGAATTATGGTTTTGCGCTTTTCATTTTACACTCTCAATTTCCAATCTATAAATCTTAAGAGCGGCATCGGAGTATTAAACTTTTATCTGGTCGCCTCGCACGACCCTGCGCATAAGCGCGGAGTGTCTTTGTATTCGCGGGAATTCGTATTCGTATGTTTATCTCGTAAAGTATGCGTCATAAACGGGTTATTATCAAATTCCATAATAGTCCCGAGTGGTTTAGAATGAATCTGTTATGTACCTTATTGATGTCATACCAATCGGGAAAGAGGCGAGTTTCAAATCATTTTCGTATTGGCATAAAAAAGAAATCAAGGCCGGCGCTTTGGTGGAAGCGCCGATACGAGGCAAATTGAAATTCTGCCTTGCCCTTTCCAGCAAAGAAGCCGCCTCCTCAAAATCAGAAATCCGCAAAGCAACGTTTAAGATGAGAAAAATCGGGAAAATAATCAAAGAAAACTTCTATAGTAAGGATTTTATCGCCGCGGCAAAAGAAACCGCGAACTATTACGCTTCTCCGCTCGGAGCGACGCTAAACGCCTTGACGCCGAAAGCCATTCTAGAAAACGCCGTAAAAGAAGATGGGGTTGGGTTTTTCGCGCCAGAAGAAAAAAAAGATTTCCAAAAAAGGAAACATTACAAAGCGGCCATTCTGTCGCCCGACAGCGAACGGCTAAATATCTACAAAAATACCATTCGCGAGTCATTCGCCAGGAATCAATCAATTATTTTTTCTTTCCCGACAATTCCCGACGCGGAAAGGTCAATGGCCTTTCTCTCCAAGGGTATCGGCAATTATTGCCTAGTCCTCCATTCCAAAATACCGAAGAAAAAACTCCGCGAGGACTTGGCGGAGAAAATAAAGAGTGCCCACCCGTTGGCCATTTTCGCCACGCCGGCCTTTTTAGGATGCCGGCTTTTTGATGTCGGCACGATTGTCTGCGAAAACGAGAGCAGCGTTTTTTACTCCTCGGAAAGCCGGCCTTTCATCAATACTTCATTTTTTGCGGAAAAGCTGGCCGAAAAAATAGGGGCTAAATTCATCTTGGCTGATTCGCTGCTTAGAACGGAGAATTTTTTTCGGATGAATCGGGGCGAAATTCTGGAAGAGAATCCGGCGCTCCGAAGTTTCATTTTGGGAAAAACGAAGAAAATCATTGATATGAGGAATTATCGCTTTAACGCGCCAAAACAAAAATTCGAGGTCTTAAGCGATGAGCTTAAAGCGCTGGTTAAAAAAGTCCAAACCGAGCAAAGCCGTCTCTTTATCTTAGTCGGAAGAAAGGGCTATTCCAGCACCGTCGCCTGCGGCGATTGCGGAGAAACTCTGGTCTGCCCGAAGTGTAAAATGCCAGAACGGCTTCAAACAGCCGGCGGAAAGCGGGTCTTCGTCTGCCCGCGATGCGCCAAAATAGAGTCAGCGGAAAAACGCTGTCCCGTATGCCAAAGCTGGAAGCTCGTCCCCTTAGGCATTGGGGCGGAAAGGGTCTTTGAGGAGGTGTCGGCCATTTTCCCGCCAGAGACAATTTTCATAGCGGATGCGAACAAAGACGCCGCCGCAACCTCCGGAGAAATTATGACAAAATTCTTCGCGGCAAAACCCGGAATCCTCATAGGCACGGAGGCGACGCTTAATCGCCTAGGAGAAACCGTTCCCTACGCGGCCATCGCTTCAATCGACTCGCTGCTTTCCCTGCCGAACCTCCGTTCAAACGAACGGGCAGCTCTTATCATCAACCGACTTTACGCCAACACCTTGAAAGAACTCTTGATTCAGACCAGAAAACCCGATAATGCCGCCATCAAATACGCGGAGACGGGAAATGTCTCGGAATTTTACAAAGCCGAGCTCTTGGACAGAGAGGCGCTTGGTTATCCGCCGTTTAAGACGCTCGTAAAGATTTCACTTTCCGGTTCGGAAAACCGCCTTGGGACAGATATGGCGGCCGCCAAAAAAAATCTTTCCCCTTTTGAATTTGAAGTTTATCCCGCTTCTAAAAACGCCCGAGGCAAAGCGACGCTCTGCGGCCTTTGCCGCCTAGAACCAAGCAGCTGGCCAAACCGGGAACTGCTTCAAAAACTCGCCGCCTTGCCTCAATCCTTTAATATAGAAGTGAATCCGGATAAGCTTGTGTAGAAAAAAATTAAAAACATAAAGCAAAAAACATAAAGCAAAAATGAGTTCAGAATGTTTTCTGTTGCGGGGTGATTGTACATTTTTCGCTTTTCATTTTTAGTTTCGTTATAATTACTCCATGCCGAAAATCTTCTCAAAAAACGATAAAATCCTTAGGAAGGTAGCCGCGGAAGTCCCAATTGAAAACATCAAATCGGAGAAAATCCAAAAAATCATTGCCGATATGCGCGAGGTGCTCGCCCGCGAAGAAGACGGCGTGGCCATCGCCGCTCCCCAGGTCGGCGCGGCGCTTCGCATTTTCATTATCTCCGGAAAAGTCCTGAAAATGAAAGAAGCGAGAGAAAAAATCAAAGAAAAAGATAAAACATTGGATAGCGATGATGTAGTGTCCCCCGATTTGATTTTTATAAATCCGGAAATTACCAAGACCTCCAAAACCGCCAAGCTGATGGAGGAAGGATGCCTTTCCGTCCGGTGGTGGTACGGCGAAGTCCGGCGGGCGGTCAAAGCGACCATTAGGGCTTTTGACGAAGACGGAAAAATTTTCACTCGGGGCGCTTCAGGTCTTATGGCTCAAATCTTCCAGCACGAAATTGACCACCTAAACGGTATCCTATTTACGGATAAGGCAAAAAAACTCCGAGAGACACCGCCGCCAAACGAAGAAAAGGCGTGAAAAAACTCTAAAAATGGATAAAATCTCACAAATCCGCTTTGTATTCTTCGGCACCGGCGACTTTGCCGTAGGAATTTTAGATGTGTTGGAACAAGCCGGCTTATTGCCAAACTTAATAATCACAACACCGGACGCGCCCAAAGGACGAGGCCTTAAAATGACGCCAAGTCCGGTAAAGGAATGGGCGGGGAAAAAAGATACGCCGACTATAAGTCCGCGTAAATTAGATTCAACTCTGAACAACCGGCTACGAGCTGCGGACTCGGCCATTTTTATCGTGGCTGATTACGGAAAAATTATTCCAAAACCAATACTTGAAATACCGCCGCGCGGGGCGCTGAATGTTCACCCGTCATTACTGCCGAAATATCGCGGCCCTTCGCCCATTGAAGCGCAAATTTTGGCGGGAGAAAAAGAAATCGGCGTTTCAATAATGCTTTTGGATGAAGAGATGGACCATGGGCCGATTATAGGAAGCGAAAAACTAAAAGCGCCAAACGAAAAATTGGAAGACGCGCCGCGAGCGGCAGAACTTGAGAACGCGCTGGCGGATATGGGGGGCCGGCTTTTGGCGAGCATTATTCCGAAATGGCTGGCGGGAGAAATAAAGCCGGCAGAGCAAGAACATAAACGAGCAACTTACACGAAAAAACTGGAAAAAACGGATTTCTTGATTGATTTGAACGATAAGCCGGAAAAAAACTTCTTGAAAATCCGTGCCGCCGGCCGCGCATTTGAACCGTTCTTCTTCACTGAAGGAAGAGGAAAAAAAATCCGCGTTCTTATCAAAGAAGCGACACTGAAAGACGGCGAACTTAAAATCCTCCGCGTAGTGCCCGAAGGGAAAAAAGAAATGAACTACAACGACTTCCTGCGCGGGCTTTAGCTTTGGGACTTGGTGGAAAGCTATCTTATTTCAAAACAACATTCTCTATGATTATGGGAATTAACGGAACATCATTTTTGTCCCTGGAAGCGTTGCTTATCCTCTCGGCCACATCCATACCCCTAATCACTTTGGCGAAAATCGTATGCTTGCCGGCAAGCCAAGGCGCGGCCGGCGCGGTAACGATAAAAAATTGGCTGCCGTTGGTGTCCGGCCCCCTGTTTGCCATCGCCGCCACTCCCTTTATAAACTCTTCTCCGTTTATCTCGTCCTTAAAAAAATAACCCGGGTCGCCGGTGCCGTAAAGCCTCCGGTCTTCGCCTTTGGAGAGCGGGTCCCCGCCTTGAATCATAAAATTCGGGATAACGCGGTGGAATTTTGTGCCAGCATAAAAATTGCTCGCCGCCAGTTTGGCAAAATTTATGACGGTCGTTGTCGCCAAATTACGGAGAAAAACAATTTCAATTTCTCCCTCCGAGGTGTGAAGCACCGCTCCTTCGTAAGAATTTTTCACGATTTTTAAGTTTTCAGCTTTAATCGGGTCAGCTAATTTAGCTCCCGTCCTATTGATATACCAAACCAATCCTAAAGCGAAGGCCAAAATGACGACGGCGAAAACGTGGAACTTCCTCAAGTCTCTTTTATCGGCAAACATCTGTTTACACGGCGCGCGTCAACGCCTTCGCTTATAAAGGCCTTTAATAAATAATTTGATTCTCTCCCCGCTGCGGCGAAGTAAAGACATCCGCTTGTTCTTATCCGCCCGCAAGGCGTGAAGAATTTCATCCTTGACCAAATCAATCGCGCTGTGCAAACTCTCGCTCTCGCAGGCGGCGCGGAAACTTTTTCCGCCGACGAAGATATTAAACTCCGCCCGGAAGATGTCGCCTGTCTGATGGCGACGCGTGGTTTTCCCAAGTTCAATGTCAAATCGCACCGCGTCGCTTTCATAATCAACAAACTTTTTTAAACTTTCAAGTTTCTTTTCCAAATAAACCGCGAGCTCCTGAGAAACGCTTACATTGGTGCCTTTGATGTGTTTTGACATACGAAGAAATTAAAAATTAAAAGCGCAAAACGCAAAACGCAAAACGCAAAATTAAAACTCAAAACAAAAAATAATTGTTTTATCTTTTAGGTTGCGGTTTTAAATTTTTCGCTTTGCATTTTACATTTCTATCATTTCACCTCTATTATCTTACTCCTCGTCTGATGACCCGCTCTTATTCTAACACTTTTATCGGGAAATTTCTTACAAAGAAGCGCGAGTACCGCCTTGTTGGCCTCGCCGCCACGCGCGCGAGCTTTCACATAAGCGGTTAAAGAATCATCACCTTCCTCTTTAAGCAAATCCTCCGCCGCTTCAGGAAACACTTTAACCTTAATATGTTTAACGTTTCCGCTCATACGTTCCGGTTAATTCCGATTGGCTTAAAATATGGCCCGCCATCGCTTGTTCCAAATCCAATTTTGTCGCGCCCTCCTTTAAGGAAAGCTTTGCGTCCAAAGCGTATAGTTTAAAGAAGTAGGTATGTCTCGCATCGGGCGGACAAGGGCCTTGATACTCCAGACCGCCGCGCGTGCCCCTGCCGTGAACGCCCTCCGGTTCTTCACCCTCGGCGATTTCGGTTGCGGTTTCAGGCATATTCCAAACAACCCAATGGTCCCAAATTTTTCCCGCCGGCTTAATCGCATCCGGGTCGTCCATGACAAGAGCCAGCGATTGCGCGCCCTTAGGCACGCCTTTAATTGAAAGCGGCGGATTTATATTTTCGCCGTCGCAGGTATATTTGGCGGGCATCGGCTGTCCATTTTCAAAAGCCGGACTAGAAATTTTCAGCTCCGGTTTGTTGATTTCGTTTGTCATATTTAAGTCGTTGGTGCCGTTAATCTCGGTTTGTTTCGGCAAAAAGAAAAACCACACTAAACCGGCAAGAACCAGAAACATGACAGTGTAACTCCCAACCCTCATAGGATGATGATAACAAAAAACCGCCCCGAATCAAACGGGGGCGGCGCTGACGTTCACCGAAATATTGACGGAAACGCCTCCTTTCCTGGCTCTCTTGGTTCGCTTCACCTTGAGGGCGGAACGCTTCGGCGTCTTCTTCTTTGCTACAGAAAAACTCTTCTCTTCAACGCCTGGGGCGCCTTTCTCCCCTATCTCAAGTTCTGCCAAAGGAATCGGCCGGGCCGGCTCATCCGGACCAATTTGGCGGAAAGGCAACAAAGGCAGCTTGAGACGGATTGCCTCTTGCATTAAATGCTTAAGGCCTTCTTCGTTTTGGAGCAACCACATCTCTCGTTCGCCCGTATCGGTCTTAACCTCTTCCAAGGGCTCCGCCCCTTTACTGTTTCTGAAAACAAAATCGTTGGCAAGCGAGCTTTGCGGCTCCACAAGCCACCTTGTGGGCGCTTGGCCTTTTTCTGTTGTTTTATTCATATAACCTCTCCTACCAGAGTATGCTTAATCGTAAAAAAATCAAGCTATTGCGCTTGGTCAAACTTTTGCTATTATCCTATAATGCTTGTTGGCTCTTTAAAAAAGAAATGATGACTTTTGAACTCCGGGATAGCAAAGCGGTGGAGTTGAAATTTGCTAAAAGCACACAAACTGCTTTGTGTGCGGGCAAATTTCAAAGCCGGAGTATGTTGATATGAGCACATAGCAACAGCGAGGCGGGGTAGCGGCTTTTGTGAGGCGACGGCCGAACAAAAAGCTGTGACGCCGCCTACTGAATATAAAAATGATTTGTAAGCTCCGCGGTAGCTCAGCGGTAGAGCAATCGCCTGTTAAGCGATTGGTCGCTGGTTCGAATCCAGCCCGCGGAGCTTACAAATTATTCCTCTCCTTTTTAAGCGGTTGGTCGCTGGTTGAGGCGCAAAAACATGTAGCGCCGAAAGACCTTTTGAGATATTTTTGAGCCAGCGAAATAAAATATCCAAAAGGTGTACTGCTCCTGTAAGGAGAGAATCCTGCTCCCGGAGTTCAGAAGTTATTAGACGCAGCCGTTTTGATTTATAAGTAAATATTGTTACGCTAGTGTTTGGAGTCCGTCGCAATTATTAAATAGATAAAAAAATTTATGTCTGAAGAAACAACAGAAAGTCAACAGGGGGCGACGAAGAGGCGGGGTTCATTGTTTTTCAAACTCTTCGTATTTATTGTTATTGCGGGAGTGATTGCCGGCGCGGGATATTTTTTAGTGAAAAATGGCATTGGCGGCAGTAACCAAGCGGTCGCTATGGTGAATGGCGAAAAAATAACGCGAACGGTCTACGACGAGCGTTACGCCCGACTTGCCGCGAGCATCACCGCCCAAGGACAATCAGCGACCACTACCGAAGCGGTAGCCGCGATAAAAAATCAAACATTGGACAATCTCATCACAGAAACCTTGATTCTTAAAGCCGCTGAAAAAGAAAATATAAAAGCCAACGAAGAAGCGATTAACACTCAATTAGCCCAAAGCAAATCGCAATTTGCCGACGAGGATACTTTCGCAAAAGAACTAACCGCCCAAGGATTTACTGAAAGCACTTTCAGGAAATTCTTAACTAGAAACAACATCATTCAGCAGTATCTTGCGGTTCATATTGACATAAGCTCGGCGACGGCCTCGCAAGAAGAAGTGACGGCTTTGTATAATCAGGCGGCCGCCGGCAACGCAAATATTCCGCCTCTCGCCGAAATCCGCACTCAAGTTGAAAATCAAATCGTGCAAACGAAACAACAGCAACTTGTCACAAAATTCATTGAGCAACTCAAGGCCTCAAGCGTGATTGAGACCTTAATTTAGCCGCAAAGCCAAACACAGGAATTAAAACCAAAAACTGCCCCGCGAGAGGCGGTTTTTGGTTAGGCCTATTCATTTCATCTCCGGCGCCGCTTGCGGCCGAGTATTCCTATTGGCGCACCTAATGCAGCCCGTTTGTCCCAAACGGGTCTTAATGTATTTGCTGCCGCAGGCGCATACCAAAATCTCCGTCCGAAACGGTTTGTTCACCCACTTGCCGTCTTTTTGAAAGGTTTTCATGGGTTTTGCGCAAACATTCTAAACCTACTCAATGAAAGTCAGCGCTTTCCCTTTTTTATTCCCTCGGCCAGTTCTGCCGATGCGATGGACATAATCATCATAGGTCGCGGGTATATCAAAGTTAATGACATGGCTGATATCGGCAATGTCAAGCCCGCGCGCCGCGACGTCGGTCGCCACTAAAACCTGCACATGGCTATCCTTAAATGACTTAAGCGCTCTTTGCCGATTTGAATGGCTCTTATTGCCGTGAATGGAATCGGCTTTGAAACCGCGTAAAAGCAAATCTTTGGAAAGCCGGTCGGCGCCGTGCTTGGTCCTGGCAAAGACAAGCACTTTACTAAAATCCTTTTGCGTCAAAAGTCCGTGGAGCGTGTCAATCTTCCCGCCGCCTCGCGGAACTTTGACCACATCCTGCTCAATGTTTTTGGCGGTATTCCCCGTTTTAACCGATATCCGTATCGGTTCGCGGAGAAATTCTTTGATGAGGCCTTCTACCTCGTTTGAAATCGTGGCGGAGAAAAAGAGGGTCTGCCTCTCTTTTGGCATCAGCGAAACCACGAAACGCATCTCGCCGACGAAACCCATATCAAGCATCCGGTCGGCTTCGTCCAAAACCAAGGTCTGAAATTCGGCCAAGCGAATCATCTTCCGGTTAATTAAGTCCTTGAGGCGACCCGGGGTGCCAATAATAAAGTTATGCGGTCGGCGCAACTCGGCAATTTGCCGTCCGATACCGGCCCCGCCGACGGCGCAAACGGAAAAAAGTCCCATTCCTTTGGCGAATCCTTTGAGCTCGGTATCAATTTGTATGGCCAATTCTCTGGTCGGTACGATAACTAGAACCCGCTCTTTGCGATTGCGGAACACTTTATCAAGTAAAGGTATGAGAAACGCGCCGGTCTTGCCCGTGCCGGTGTTCGCGACGCCAACCACATCCACGCCTTTGAGCACATAGGAAATCGCCCGGTCTTGAATCGGCGTCGGTATCTCGTATTTTTTCGCCGCGATTGATTGTTTTAAGACGGGAGTAAGAGCAAAGTCGTTGAAAGAATGTTCGGCGGTAAAATCCGGCATTTCTTCGGTAATTACCGCTTTACGGATGAATTTAGCCGGGTCTATTCTCTTTGTGAAATTTCCGCCTCGGTTATTTTTCCTTCCAGAACCCAAACGAGAAAACCCCCCGCTTCTAAATGGGCGGGAACTTCTGCGAAAGCGCGAGTGGCCGTGGCCTCCAAAATTTTTCTTAAACATAATGCATAACTATCCATCCGCGCTCTTGTTTGTGAAGCCCTCTTCGCTTGTGTGCCTTTGCGTCCAAAGCCAACTAAAAAGCCAATCGTTTAGATTTAGTTATAAAGATAGAATATATGAAAATTAGATTTATGTCAAATGTGCTACTTTTGGCTGTCTGTCTTGAACAAAATCCGAACTTTTTTCGCTTCTGGGGTTCCGCCACCGCCGAATTTCGTGCCAGTGAAACTGGCGCGCCGCTTAAGAGTTCATTTCTAATTTTCTAACTTCGCTATCTATCCATTTTCCCGCTTCTTCTTCATTTTTCTCAATCGCCATTTCAACGCCCCGCTTAGCAATTTCAAGCAGAGATTTTGATAATTTTCTATCACTAAAGGATTTTTCAACAAGCTCTTTAATTTCCTTTTGCTTCTCGTTTTTTAAAATAGGAATTAGTGTCGCTTTCACCTGATCAGGTCTCCAGTGATTTATAATTGATCCGCCAGCGTCGCGCTCAATTTGTTTCTGAACAATCACGGAATTTAACACAAGTGTTAGATATTCGGGCAAAACTTGTTTGTTATCTATTTTTAATCTCAAAATACCACCCGAAACAATCATTTTTTGCGGTTCTTCATTCAAATAATAGGCCATACCGGGCGTTGCGTCCTTTGAAAGCAAAATTTCACCTTGTTTTGGCTGATGAATTTTTAATTCCCCGTATAATTCCTCTGATATAAACTGCTGATTGTTGTCGGAAAGCTCAAATTTTGAAAGATTGCTTACGCGAACAAATGGGATTCCGTTTTCTTGATATGCTTCGCTTCCCGGCTCAATGCTTTTTTTCACTTTTACCAAATTTCCCAGTTCATCAAATCCGCCCTTGTATTTTTTTACCGCTTCAACGATTTCCTCATATTTCGGCTGAAAATACTCCGCGTCAAAACGATCTGATTGTTTGGTATCGGAAAAGTTTTTTACAAAAGCGAGTTCGTGTTTTTGATTCCAGTCCAAAAGCCCGAGTTCGGAAAATAATAATTGTTCGGCTTGTGTATAGAGAGATCTGGAAGATTGGTATTTTGATTGTGAATCTAAAATTAGTTGATAAATTCTTTCAACAAAATTATCTGCAACAACTGGAATAGTAAGGTTTTCAATATCCGAAACATTTAATTTTGGTTGAACATTACCACTGCTTAATCTTAAAATCTGCTTTTGCCCGAATTTTGAAAGTAGGAAAGCAAAAATAAAAAAACGATTTTGGACACTAATGTCTTTTGAAAACTTGATTCCAATATTATTTTCGCTTATCGCCACCCTACCTAAATCGTCTGTAACTAAACTTAACCTACCGACAGTCCCAATTTTTGAAAATACTATATCGTTTATATCTAACTGGTATTTTTTAACCCTTTCAAATTCTTTATCATCAAGATAAACCATTCCTTCTTTCTCAATATAAACATCTTGAATATCCGAAATCCTTATAAAGGGATGGCCGCTTTCTTGATAGCTTTCGCTTTTTAAAAAAGAACCGAATGGGCCACTAAAAATTCTGCGATCTTTACTTTTTAAATTTTCGTGTTTTTTATTTTGAATCTCATCTAAAATTTCAAGATAATCTGGGCGAAAAAAATCTGCATCAATTCTTAATGAATGAGATTCTTCTTTTACCGTTTTATAATTTACAACTGAATATTGCATGGTTAGTTTTGAATCTTTAAATCAACTGCGCGCACAGTAGAACCGTCATCAAATTCTATATCACGATCATTAGCTTCTGTTATCTTTTGGATTGGCAGTATGATTAAATAATCAGTATTATCAACTTGGTGTGGAAAAATTGTTATGTTTTTTATTATATTGTTATTTTTATTTATTCTTATATAAGATTCTTCAGAGATAAAACCGAGTAAATATATTTCCGTAGGACTAATTTTATGCATCTCAAAATATAAATTACTATAAGATCTAAATCTGTTCACCCTAGCATCTAAAATTACCGAGGAATTTTCACGCGGGGTAACTCCTAAATATACACTTGATACATAAAAATATGCTTTTGATGACAATTCTTGTATGGTTAAATCAGATTCTAGGGCTGAAAGTTGGCGAAGGTCATCTTTTTTTCTAAGGCCTGTTAAAAATGCCTCCGTTGAAGTGGCGAGATTGTTCATTTTATAACCCGTTATGGTAAAATTATTATTTTGCGTCGGCTCAATATTTTTTGTTGGAGTATTTTCTTTTACAGAAATTGTTGGTCTTGAAATATAAAATATGAAAGAAAAAATAGTTGCTAATGCTGCAAAAAGCATAACGACTTGAAACCAAGTGCTTTCCCACCACTTTTTGCTAGCATTGTTTTTGTCGTGGTTTTGTTTGCCAGAGTTATTTATCTGAATGTTATTGATTATTTTTGGCATATATTATTTCCAAAAACTTAATTTCTCATTTTTTGCCCATTCAATAAACTTTTCCGCCACGCCATCGGGCAATTCGCCGTCGTGATTGTGTAAGTCGTGGTTAATTACCAAATGGCCGTTTTTGTCCAGCTTGGGTTGATTGTTGCCGTTTTTGATGAAAACATACTCGCC
>LCOC01000003.1 GCA_001000545.1 Parcubacteria group bacterium GW2011_GWA2_47_21
CCTTTCGGACTCATCAGTCCCGACACACATCGGGAGAACAGCGGGACGATTTTCATCATCCCAGTAGTTTCCGCTCACCAAGCGCCGAGGAGCTTCCCCTCGGAATTGCGCACCAGTCTCGTCGGTGATAACGCCGTGATAATCGCGGCCGATGGAAGTTTTCGAGGCCCGCTTTCAACCTAACCCATCTCACTCGATTGCCGGATAGGCCTTGGAAGAGATGAGCTCCACCGTCCTTATTGTGGGGTTCCACCGCACGACCATCTCCACTCTGGTCGGTTGCCCGTTGGTGAGATATCCTACCGCAGTGGCCGCATGCACTCGAAAGTGCTCCAACAAGTTGGTGGACTTGGTCTCCACAATCACTTGCCCGTTCGTTCCCTGCCCAACTACCCTCCAGTGGTTGGTGGGAAAAAATGTGCGGTTGTACTGACTTTTGTCAGTTTCCACGACGCACCCAACGGCAATGAGAGTTGCGACTGCCAAAATGGCAATCCCGATGTTATTGGTTTTCATGTTCATAGTGCCCTAGATACTGTCTCACAGCATCCAAAACACTATGAACATGTTTTACAAAGAACTATACTCTATGAATCCGCGAAAATCTTTTGTTCGTGGACTCAAGAAAGTGGAGCAAAAGCCTGCTCCATATCCGATGGACACCTCGCCACCTTCCCGCTTCGCCACATATGCAACATGTAGCATCTACAACCAGCGCCACCTCTTTTGGGCTTTGTTGGTTTCTTGAAAAAGAACACATGAACCAGTTTCGTAGCATTCTGACGCCATCTATCTATTTGGTCCAAATGGTGACCTTCGCTCTCTCATTACGCACCCGGCTCCAAGCGATATGGCCGTCTTCGCCTCCGTACTCCAAACCACGGTAGCGGGTTGGCCGTTTAATGAGAAGTCCCTCAATCTCTATGAATCCGCTTCATTTTTGACGAAACGAACTCAAAAAAGTGAGGAATGTCTGGTTTTTGAATTGACCAAGACATTCCTCTGCAAATACTCATCCGTTGATGAATCAACCTTTGGCGGATAGCAGAGGGATAGAATAATCTACCCCAACAGTTTCGGCTCGTCAGGCCCTTCGGAGCTTCCCCGAAGTAAATTATGCGGCTGTTTAATGTCAGGCCGATATGACACGCGAGCACTACTCGGAAACTGTAAACAAGGCGAAGCTGAACTTCGCGCCTGCCACTTCTTCCTGTGTGTACTCGTGCCGGTTCTCCAACCGGGGGAGTCCGCTGACCCCCATCACCAAGGCCCTTTCGCCGCTCTGCACAACCACGCTCGGCGCTTTCGGTGGGATTTCCACCGAGATACCGAAACGGGTCTGCATCACATCGATGCTCGCCTTATGGGATGGGTTGAGACAAGAAACCACACCGCCTGCAATGACCTCCTTTGCCTGCTCCACCGTAAGCGTCTGCTTACGGATGGTGCAGTTGGAGGGGAACATGCTGGGGGCGATTCCGAATCCGAAGTATGTTTTTTGCATAGCGACCTAAAACCTAACAATAAGTTTCAGATCGCCATGCAAAATGATTGTTTCCAAAGAACTGTGCTATACTGAATTGCGACAATAACTTAAATTGTCACGCCAACAGTGTAGCAGATAGAAGATATTTGTCAAGTTTATGTTTTTGAAAAATCCTGATAAATAATACTATTGTGACAATTGTCAGTTTATCATTGTGCCATATAATTAATACTGTCATATAAATATAACAAAATATGGAAGAAAAAATTTTAATGGATTGTGGTTTATCGGCCGAGCAAGTAAAAGTGTATCTGTTCCTCCTGAAGAACGGCCAAGCACCGGCCAAACGCATCGCCACGGCCACCGGTGTTGGCCGAACTCTTACCTATAAAGTGCTGGAACAATTAATCGCCCTGGAGCTTGTAGAAAAGAAGGACAACATAACGAAAGTGACATTTTTCTTTCCAGCTCACCCGCAACGCTTAAAAGAACTTGCCGCTAAAAAACTTCAAACCACGGAACAAGCTACCGCAAACTTAAACTCCATCTACGGAGCCCTAACCTCCGAACGACGATATTTTAAGTATTGGCCAGGAGATCAGAGTAATCAGCTCCCCCATTGAAGAAGGTCGCAAAGAAATTCTCCATTTAATTCGCGAACAAATACAAAAACAGGTAGCGCAAAACATCAAAACTAAAGCGATTACTCCGATTGGACATCAAGAAATCGCCACGCCAGTGGCGGAAGACGAAAAATATTTAATAACTCGCAAAATAGTGCCGAAAGACGAATTACATATACCGGCTCAAATAATTATCTATGGCGAAAAAGTGGCTATCACCAACTTTAAAGAAGGTTTCATTAATGTTCTTATGGAAAGCAAATATATCGCCGACACATTTCGGATTATGTTTGAATATATGTGGAACAAAATTCCTTAGTTTTTGCGGGATGGGAGAAACGTTCCTTACAGGAACAGTACCCCGATTGGATTCGCCTGTGGCGAATGCTCAATCGGGCTTCGATTCTCCCACGAAAGCGCCCCGCGCTTTCTATCCTCGCAAAATACAATCGTCCGCCAAGGCGGACTCATTATTTGCGGGATGGGAGAATCGAACTCCCGACCTCGGTTTGGAAAACCGACGTTATCCCATTTAACTAATCCCGCTTCAAAAAGCTTCCATCGAAGCATAAAAATCCTAACAGAAATTGGATGTTAACAAAAGCAAAACCCTTTCTTCAAAGAAAGGGTTTTGCTTTTTACTCTTATTACTTACCGCCACCCGTCCCGCCCTCGCCTTGCGGCTCTGCCGGAGGGGTCCCTGGGGCTTGAGGTTTATCTTTAGCCATATTCAGTTAAGAATATTATCCTTACTAAATTGACCTGCGCGTTTGCCCAGCATCTTCCCTATCCCGGGAACGCAATGGAGAGTATACCTCCGCTGACAAGGGTTTTTGCAAAGAAAAATAGAAATTGCTTGCTTGTCAAAAAAATCGGCGTAATTTGAAAGGTATAATACTTTAATCAAAATGACAACCTTGCTAAACGTTATCGCCATATTCATTTTCACCTTGGTATTGGGGCTTTTATCTAGCTCTGGACTAGTTGACAATATTGTTGTGCAAAACACAGAGGTCTTGCTGAAGAGCCACTTGACCGACTCCGAATCGGCGCAAAAAAATACAAAACAAGAATCGGAAAAAGTAAAAGAAAACGGGCTTAATTTACAAACACCCGCTCCAAAAATTAAAACCAACCCCGTTGAACAGCAAAAAAATGGGCTGAAAGCAGAAGAATCCGAAAATATCACTTCGGGTACAGGAGTTCAAGCCCTAAATGATACCCTCGCTCCAACCAACAAACCAAACACGCCAACATTCACCCAAATACCGTTTGATGGCTTGAACGAGAAAGTCAGAGCGGTAGTGGTAAACATCATTTGCACCAGTAAAACCGGCGGTTCCTTGGCGCCCGCCTCGGGCAGCGGCGTTATTATTGACCCACAAGGTGTTATTTTAACTAACGCTCACTTGGCGGAATATTTTTTGCTTAAAGATTATCCCGCTCCAAATTCCATAGAATGCGTCATCAGAAACGGCTCTCCCGCCTACCCCAAATTCAAAGCCGAGCTCCTTTATACCCCGCCAAAATGGGTGACGGAAAACAAAAAAGGCCTTTTGGACGAGAAACCCGCAGGCACCGGCGAGTATGATTACGCCCTCCTTAGAATCACTAAAAGCGTCAATGAAAATACGGCCTTACCGGAAAGTTTCCCCTACCTTGAAATAGAAACGGGTGATAATTATTTAATCCGAGGCAATGGGCTTATATTGGCCGCCTACCCCGCTGGCTTCCTTGGCGGCATAAATATCCAACGCGACCTTTATCTTTCTTCAGCCCCAACTGCCATCGGCCAACTCTATACTTTTGCCACAAGCACCATAGATATTATCTCTCTGGGCGGTACCATAGTGGCTCAACAGGGCTCTTCCGGCGGCGCAGTAGCTCTTCAGAACGGGAAACTCGTGGGCATTATCGTCAATACCACATTGGGCGACACCACTTCGGAAAGGGACTTGCGCGCTTTAACTCTGAATTACATAAACAGGTCTTTGAAGGAAAATTTGGAACTGTCTTTGCGGGAGTTTCTAATGGTAAATTTAACCAAGACGGCAAAAACATTCAATCAAACAATAGCGCCGATTTTATCCGCCGAACTCATAAGCGTCTTGGAGGGAAACAATTAAGAGGTTTTTCCAGGTAATCCGATTAATACAGCCGAATTGTCGGCCGTACCAGCTTTTACTCTCCTCTTTATCCCACAACCAACGCACCGGTGAATAATTACTTGTTTCCCCGCTTTTAAAATACAACCAATGGGTTCCATCAATGACTGACAGATTTCTCCCCTATCCCCCGGGTTAACATCAATATGTTTTGACCAGAGACATTTAGGACAATGATTAGTGTAGCCGTTACCCTCAACGAAAAAACCGCATTTGTCGCAGTTGAAATTCTCTTTTTTCCTTTGAAAAGACAAACCCATTAGGTCTGAATGTTGTGATTGGAAACCCACACCTACCTCCCACCTGTCTACACCTATTTTTTCGGGGTGCCGGGAATCGAACCCGGACCTTAGGAATTTCTTATGGAAATTCCCGCGGAAGTGCCCCGCGCTTCCGGTCGCACCCATCATCGGGGAGCCGAGAATTGAACTCGGACCTCACGCTCCCAAAGCGTGTATACTGCCACTATACTACTCCCCGACGATGAGTACGACCCCAAAGCGTTTATACTGCCACTATCCTACACCCAGACACGAGAGATAATTCCAAAATATGTATACCAGCCCCCTAAATATCTATAACGGACATTCTATCGGACATTTTGTCCTTTGTGTCCGATAGAATGTCCGTTATGTTAGCTTGAGAAATGTCCGATAGAATCTCTAAAGGACATTTTTACAGGATAATGTCTTTTATATATTTTACCTTAGCGGACGGACTATTTCGGGATAAAACAACAGAAATTATACCAAATTCCCACTCTGTTTCCCGTGAAAACCCCGGTTTTGATAAATAAACCTGAATCACTCGTTTTAATCGTTTTATTTTATTAGGATGAACATTGTCTTCTGGGCGGTATTTATCGGATGTTTCACGATTAACATTATCAAGATTTTCACATGAAACGGTTTTTACCTCTATAAATGTCAAAATACCTCTTTTTTGCGCAATAATATCTAACTCCCCATATTTTCGTAAAAAATTTCTTTCAATAATTGAATAACCTTTACTTAACAAAAACTTACAGGCAATTTCTTCGCCTAATTTGCCGGTAGTAATATGTTTTGCCTCTTGTTTCACATGTAACTTTATAAAACTTACTCTAAAGGACAAATTTTAGTTCTAAGGGTCTATAAAGGACATTTTTACACACTGCCAACATACTTATCCACAGTTTATACTAAAAATGCTTAAATTATGGCTTAACTGCGGCAAACTAAGAAACTCTATCGGACACACACTACCAATGTCTCTTACGTACTATTGTGTTATCTGCGTGTTAATTAATATGCGGGTAGGGAGAATCGAACTCCCGTCTGAAACTTGGCAAGTTCCTGTTCTACCACTAAACCATACCCGCGTTGCTAAAAATTCACAAATTCTTTCGCCAACAACTCAATCCACTTTTTCATTTTCTTTTTTAAGAAAGTGCTGGAATAACTCAATACGCAAATTCCAAATTTCACTTTTCTAGTTTTGTGCCGGCCTTTTATTAAGACCGATTTAGTGAAATTATCATATTTTAAGCCGGTTTTTTGGATCCAGAACTCCTTTGCTTGACTATCATCAATATCTGGATAAATGAGCAAGTTGGCCTTAATTCGACCATTCTCCGCATGACAAATCTTTCTCAGAAAATCTGCAAACAATCTTACCATGTCTGGGTCAGAATTTGAAATCCTAAAACCATTTTTTGAAACCTTGTCTCCCTCACCCCAATATATAACAATTCCAGCAATAAAAAGAGGGTGAAATTTCAAAGCATCAAAATCTTCAATGGCTTCAGATTCTGCTTCTTCATATAAGCGCTTTAAATTATCACCCCTGATTCTTCCTAATTGTTGAAGACGAATTATTGACTTACTTTTTAGTCGTTCCAACAACTTTTGAGCTATCTCGTTCGACCATTTCTGATCTCTGAACCAAGCAGAAAGTGTACTTTTTGGAATCCCTAATTCTGCCTTAATTTCGTTATAGCTTTTCCCAAATTTTCTTAATTTAACCGCATTTTCCTTATCTTTTCTCATTACTTAATCATACATTATATATGTATATGATACGAGTCCGATTGTAGATAAACTTTTTCGCCCCCGGCAGGATTCGAACCCACAACGACTGCTTCGAAGGCAGTTATGATTTCCATTTCACCACGGGGGCAACAAGAGAATCATACGCTAAAACTAGGAGAAATAGCAAAAAAGTAATAGAATGTTTTGTATGAAATATTCGCCAAAAAATGACACATTTAACATTCCTGAAAAAGTGGTGGATGTAGCAAAAACCTTGGAAAATAAGGGTTTTGAGGCCTATCTGATAGGCGGGTGCGTCCGCGATTTATTACTTGGAAGAAAACCAAAGGATTGGGACATTACCACCGACGCCGTCCCGGAAGAAATCATAAAACATTTCCCGGATACTTTTTACGAAAATGATTTTGGCACTGTCGGAGTGGTCAACAAAACAGAAGACGAGAGCGTGAGGGTGGTTGAAGTAACCCCTTATCGCCTTGAGGCCAAATATTCAAATAGCCGCCATCCTGATTCGGTAACTTTCAGCAAAAATCTTGAAGATGACTTAAAGCGGAGAGATTTCACGATAAATGCCATTGCTCTTAAAATCATCGTAAAGGACAAAAATGGCTATAAAGGACAAATTGTTGACCTTTATAAAGGACAAGAGGACATTAAAGGACACATCGTAAGAACGGTGGGAAATCCTGAAGAAAGGTTCGCGGAAGACGCTTTGCGCCTCTTGAGAGCGGCAAGAATAGCTGTGGAATTAGGTTTCACGATTAACATTGATACTTCTAAGGCAATTGCAAAGTTGGCCGAAAACCTCGGTAAAATCGCCGGAGAACGTATTAGAGATGAATTTTCAAGAATTCTTATGTCAGATAGGCCGATGGTAGGTTTAGAGTTAATGCGAGATTTGAATCTTTTGCCGGAAATCGTTCCATCACTTCAAAAGGCGATAGGGGTTACTCAAAATAAGGCCCATTCTTACGATGTTTGGGAACACAGCTTAAGAACGGTTCAGCACGCCGCCAAAAAAGGCTGGCCCTTAGAAATTCGCTTAGCGGCGCTGTTTCATGATATTGGAAAACCTATAGCCAGAAGATTTTCTCCTGAAAAAAATGATTGGACTTTTCACGGCCATGATGTTATTGGGGTAAAAATAGCAGAAAAATCAATGGGGGACCTGAAATACCCCAATAAAACCATTGATAAAGTGGCCAAATTGGTTAGATGGCATATGTTTTTCTCTGATACCGAGCAAATTACTCATTCCGCCGTCAGAAGATTGGTGGCCAATGTCGGCCAAGAAAACGTTTGGGATTTAATGAATTTGCGAATTTGTGACCGAATCGGCACCGGTCGGCCAAAAGAAGACCCCTACCGCTTAAGGAAATACAGAGCGATGGTTGAGGAGGTTATGAGGGACCCGGTAACCGTAGCTATGCTTAAAATTGACGGCAACACAATAATGAAAACGGCTAGTTTGGAGCCGGGACCAAAAATAGGGTTTATTCTCAATGCTTTGTTGGAAGAAGTGTTGGACAATCCTAAATTAAACACCTCTGAATACCTTGAAAAGCGCGCTACACAGATGGCAAGAATGAAAGATAGGGAATTGGCTGAATTGGGTAAAAAAGCTAAGGATAGGAGAAATTTGGAGGAAGAAACGGCTGTAAAAAAAATAAGAAGTAAATATTGGGTAAAATAATCCTGAGATGAAAATCCCCTTGTTTTAAAGCCGTAAAATCGTGTCAACCTGCCAGGTTGACACGGGGGACTGTCTATTTGCCCACCTGTCATCTACTACTTGTTTTACTGAATTTTTTGAAACAAAAAAGAAAGCAAAAACCGCTCTCGCGGCAACAGGTATCGCTTGAGCGGTTTTGGAAAGATTTACCTGAGTTTTAGTCCCGTGCTCGCGACATACCGAACATTAAAATACGGTGTGTGTATGTTGCCTTGAACACCAAACTAACCTTGGTTTATCTTTATGAGTGGGAGCGTGGCGACACTCCCGTTTGAAAGAGCGAAATGTGTCCGAAAAAACATTAGATGAAATTTTCAGTAAGTTCGAACTCTATCGGACATTCTATCGGACATCTATCGGACATGTAAAGGACAAACTGTGGATAAATGTCCGATAGAATGTCCGTTATGATGTCCTATAGAAAACCCTTGACTATTATCGTATTAGGATTAACATCCTATACGGAGGTCTAAATGACTACAACAAAACTCGTTATTTTGATAATCGCGCTTCTACTATTCTTAGATGCCGTTTTTTGTTTGTTTATCGCTCGCTTCTCTTCCAAAGCGAGAAGGATTATCCGTTTGGACAATCTCGAAAATCTGTTGTCTGAAGATGTATATCTGCAGGCTTCTGTGGCGAAGCCAGAGAACAGTGTTAAAGTTTTCCGCATCAACGATTTATTTGTCGCCGTCCGCTATGTTATCAAGATGGTTGGCGGGACAAAATATGAGTCCATAGAAATATCTGCCCTAGATGATGCGGGGGAAGGTTTTCAATCGGCGTTTGAAGATAGCGAATTGGCGATTCTTCGCTGGTTTGACAAAAAGGATAATGAGGTGCCTGTAATGTCCGCAACGAATTACAACAGGGTCCTCGGTTTATTGGCGCGAGTCAGAGAAATCGCTTCCGGAGTAACACAAGCGGCGTAAGGTACGCCGCTTTCTTTTTTAAATATCAACCTCCAAGGAAATAGGACAATGGTCGGAGCCCAAAATATCTTCAAAAATTTCCGCTTTTCTGAGCCGCGGTAAAAGCTCCAGAGAAACAAAAAAATAATCTATCCGCCAACCGACATTTCGGTCTCGGGCAAAGGTCTTCATATCCCAATAAGTATATTTTCCAGTTGCGTTTGGATAAAAATACCTGAAGGCGTCAATAAATCCTTTGGCTATCACTTTATCAATCCACGCCCGCTCTATTGGCAAAAAGCCGGTATTGTCTTTGTTCTCATTCGGCCTAGCGAGGTCTATTTCTTTGTGTGCCGTATTTACATCTCCGCAAAATACTATCGGTAAACCCGTCTTTCCAATTTTTTCAACAAATTTAAGGAAAGCGCTATAGTATTTGAGTTTGAATTCCAATCGCTCCGGTCCGCCGCCGCCATTGGGGAAATAAACATTGAAAAGCCAGAAATTTTTGAAGCGGAGGCCTAAAAACCGCCCCTCTTGGTCCAATGCCTTTACGCCAAGACCGCATAAAACTTCTTCGGCTTCAATTTTGGAAAAAACTGCGACCCCGCTATATCCTTTTTTAAATTTGGAATGGTCAAAATAAGAGAAAAAACCGCGCGGCTTTTGCGCTTCGGACGGTAATTGAGTTGGATGAGCTTTGGTTTCTTGAATACAGTAAACATCGGGATTAAATTTCATAAACCAATCAAAACCGCCTTTTTTAATGTTGGCGCGAAGCCCGTTTACATTCCAAGATATAATTTTCATTTAAGCAAACTTGAAAAGTTGAGAAAATTGCCAAGAGGGATTAATCATAATTTTGCGATAGAACCACGGGGCAAGGGCGACAGCAAAGAAGATATTACCTAACAAATGCCGGAGGGTGAAAGGGATTTGACCAAACAACGCTTCGCCCCACGGTTGACCGAACATTAAAGGCCCCATCAAAATACCGGTAACAAAATCAAAAAAGAGCGTGCCGATAATGCTGGCGACAACAAAATTCCCTGCGCCGGCGGTTTTATTTATCAAAAAATACGCGCCGAAAACACCGACCGCGCCGTGACCTATCATTCGGCGGTTCATTCCGCTGCGCCATGGTCCATAGGTCTTAGCGCCGGCCAGTTCCGTTGCCATCAGTGGCGAGATGTTCCAAAGTCCAAAAAGGGGAGAGAACAAACGAAAAATCAAGGTGCCGATAAATCCGGCAAAATATTTCGGTCCGCCATTCAATAAATTTTTCACGTGGCCATTTTAGCATCTTTTCATTTTCTATTCTTGGCGTGAAAGGCGCGGTGGATTTCGCGGAGGTGCTTGTCGGTAACGTGAGTATAAACTTGGGTAGTTTGGATGTTGGAATGCCCCAAAAGCGCCTGAACGCTCCGCAAATCAGCGCCGTTTTCTAAAAGGTCGGTGGCGTAAGAATGCCGCAGAGTATGGGGAGTTACCTTCTTTGAAATACCCGCTTTAACGGCGTAGTAAGCGACGATTCTTTCTATGGAGCGGCTGGTAAGCCGAAGCGTTTCTGGTTCTTTCTTTTTTGGTTCATTTACCGCTTTAAGGCCGATTTGCGCAAACATGGCCTCGTCCATATCCGTTCTTTTCCCTAAAAATTTTTTGAGGGCGTTTTTGGCGGCGGGGGAGAGAAAAACCACCCGAACCTTGTCGCCCTTGCCGCGAATGGAGAATTCATCTTTCCGCAAGTCCAAATCCCTATTCAAAGAACAAAGTTCCGACACCCGAAGGCCTGTGGAAAATAAAATCTCTAAAATGGCGCGGTCGCGGAGAGTTTTCAGGTCTTCGCCGGAAGGCGCTTCAATAAGCCGCTCCAGCTCTTCGCCGGAAATCAAATCAAGCTGGCGTTCCGGCACTTTGGCCAACTCTATCCTCTCGGCGGAAAGGGTTTTGACCTCTAGTTTTGCCAAATATTTAAGAAAAGCGCGAAGGGCTATGAGGTAATAATTTTGGGTTTTCTTTTTAAGCGTTTCAATCCTGCCGTCGGGATTTACGCCGGCACTCTGCCTGTTAAGCCAAAGCCGAAACTCCCTCACGGCGTTGTCGGTTATGCCTTTGGGCTCGCGGATTTTTGAAAATTCAATAAAACGGTTGAGGTAATGTTCATAATTCGTGACAGTTTTTAAACTGCGCCCCTTTTCAATTTCCAAGTGTTCCAAAAATTGCCGCTTAACATTATGTATATCCATGTCGCACAATATTTTAACACATAAGGGGTTCAACCCGTGTAGTAAAAAACCTCGTCCGCTGGTTGTACTCTAAAAACATACACCGTGGACCAATCTGCCTATTATAATATGTACAACGGCAAAGACAGAATATGTGAAATCTGCGGCAAGAAAATTAAACCGATGTCGCGTATCTTCTTTAAAGAAAGGTATTATTGCAACATTGGTTGTTTGGAGAAAAGGCCAAGAGATGCGGTTTCTCATGAAAAATTTGAGGGGCTATTGGGTTTCCAACTTCAAGAGCTGTCCTAACGGCTCTTTTTAGTTACTAACAGACGGCCCGCATACCGGCCATTGCCTACAAGCTTTGTTTATGCTATTCTTCTGGCATTATGTTGACCAAAACAAAAAAACAAAAAATCATCAAAACGGCGGCCATCCACGACAAAGATACCGGCAGTCCGGAAGTTCAAGTCGGTATTCTAACCAAGCGGATTGAAGAATTGGCCTCGCATCTTAAAAAGCATAAGAAGGACTTCCATTCCAGACGCGGCCTTCTTTCCATGGTCGCCGACAGGCAGTCCCATTTGAATTACTTGAAAAAGAAACTGCCGCGCCGATATAACGCGATTGTGAAAAAGTTGGAGCTTAAAAAAAAGTAGTATGCGAAAAGCGCCCCACGAATGCGCACACACGAATAAGTCAATTATTTAAATTAGTGGCATTAGCATTGTATTTTATTCGCGGCATTCGTGTTATCAATCTATGTCTGTAATTAAACACAAGGAACAGCGGGTTGGAATTTTCATTGACACCCAGAATTTGTATCATTGCGCGAAAAATCTTTATCGCGCCAGAGTTAATTTCGGCCAAGTGGTTAAAGACGCTTTAGCGGGGAGAGCCCTTATTCGAGCTGTTGCTTACGTCGTAACAACCGAGTCCGGCGAAGAGAAAGCGTTTTTTGAAGCCTTGGAAAAGGCCGGCATTGAAACAAAAACCAAGGACTTGCAGATTTTTGCCGGTGGGGCGAAAAAAGCCGATTGGGATGTGGGACTCGCCGTAGATGCCATTAAAATGGCGCCGAAAGTGGACACGGTCATCATCGCTTCCGGCGACGGCGACTTCGTTCCGCTTGTTCAATACCTCAAAGAAAATCAGGGCTGCCAAGTGGAGGTGGTTTCGTTTGGTAAATCAACTTCAGCGAAACTAATTGAGGCCGCGGACTCATTTACCGACTTGGATACTAATCCGAGGAAATATCTTTTGGGAAGAGGCGGGGACAGAGCTTCATAGCCCGCCTCGTCGGACTTGCCTGACGGTAGTCAGGCAGACAGGATTCTTTAGCTTCAGAGCTTCATAGAAATCGTGAATTACGAAATGTGAAATTTTAGGTCCTCGGGTCGCAAAATCCCTAATTTTTTTAGGAGATTTTGCTCAACCAGACCATAAAATTTCGCGTTTCGTAATTCAAAGTAGAAAAACAAAAAAGCGGGGGAGAGGTTCTCCGCCCGCTGTTGGCAATTATGCGACTGGTCTCGGCTACTTGGCGACCTCGGCCGCTAGCTTTGATTCCTTGAAGACAATTTTCTTCTCCGCTCCGTCGTGTGCACCTCCATGTCCGATAAAAAGATTCGTTTCTGCAGTATCCCCGGTTCCCATTGATCGAACAAGATACCATAGACGCTGATTCTCCCAAGTGGCGGTAACGAGTTTATGGTTAGGGGGTAACTCCACCACCATCCCGTCGCTCAAAGCGCGCGCCCTACTTTGCGCCCCACCTACAAGGCCACTTTGCGCTCCACCAAGGCTGAAAACTACAAGGCTGAAAATTATCGCTCCCAGTATTGCCGCGATTGTTATTAGAATGAGTACCTCAATAAAGGTCAGGCCGTTTTGGTTTTTCTTCATAAGGGCTTATCTTTCTTACCAGCTCCCGCTTCGGCGCGGGTTTGTCCAGCATCAAGTTTTGATTATCCACAAAACCAGAAGTTTGTCAAATTGATTTTGAAGCTAATCTTACGATAAACTTTAAGTGTGAAAACATCAGAAAAAATTATTGGACTCAAAACCTTACGAGAAAATATGGAGAAATACATCCGCGAAGTCAATCGTGGTAAATCTTTTACAGTTGTCCGCCGATCAAGGCCGGCCTTCAAGATTGTGCCGGTGAATGAATGGGGTGATGAAGGGGTGTGGGAAACCATTGCTGATTTCTCTAAAGATAAACGGGGAGGTATTCCGATAGATGAGTTTCTGAAAGAGCTCCGCAAAGCAAACAAAAAAAATGGATAATGTTTCCAAATTCGTCGCTTCACTGCCAGAGAAAGATCGACTACGGATTATTGAGACGCTAGCGTTCATACGCGGTGGTCAGACTAGCGGCTTGGATATCAAAAAGTTAAAGGGTTACGCCGATATCTTTAGAGTGAGAGTCGGGAAATATAGGATCATTTGCCGAAAACAAGAACCGTACAGATTTATAATAATCAAAGTTACCCACCGAAACGACACAACCTATAATTTTTAAATTCAATTTTGTCTCTAAATTCTATTCTCAAATTCCCTGCCTCGCCGGCAGGCAGGTTGAGAATTTGAGAATAGAATTGGGACGACAGTACGCGAAATAAAAATGGAAAAGATGACTTTTTCATTACTCTCGCTCGTTAGGAAATAAAAAACGGGGGAGAGGTTCTCCGCCCGTTTGAAACTTAAGAAAAGGTTTTGTCGTCAAGCAACGCTCTTGAGAGGCACGCTTATACACCCATCCACCTTGACGAACTCCACATCAAATCTCGCGTCAAAGAAAAATTTCACGGAGTCCGGCACCTGGTAGAGAATGTCACTGCACTGCCCTTTTTCCCTCAAACTCTCGTAAAAGACCCTCACAAAGGGTGACGGTTCTTTCTGCAAATTCCTGGCCTCGGACGGAAAAGTGGTCACTACCAATTTGTTCCAGAAATTCGTCCCTGGGGACTCAAAACCAGCTGGAGGAACACGATTCCAAATTGCCTTCTCCACAACCAATGTCCAATCACCGAAACCGTGTAATTCAATGTTCGTTATTGTATCCAATTCACTCTTGCCCACTTGATTGCGGGATTTTCAAGAGTTCTTTAGTTCATTTTCCACAAAACCAGAAGTTTGTCAAACTGGCGGGCGGGTGATATGATGTGTGCGTTATTAATAATCGCCGGCCTGCGAATAAGTAGTTTTCGAAACTCCGTCAAACGATTTCGAAATCTAAAATTCGGAGGTCAGCTGCGGCTAATGTAATTCGTCCCATAGTAGAAAATTGGAATTCTCACTATGGGGTAAGTATATTGGCATCGCAATTTATGAAGAAAAAAGAATATTCTCTTGATGTGGGTGGAAAAAAACTCATTGCCGAATTTACAGACTTAGCTGAGCAGGCGAACGGTTCGGTTATCGTTCGCTACGGCAACACGGCCGTTTTGGTGACGGCGGTCATTGCCAAGGGAGAACGAGACGGTGATTTCTTCCCGCTCACCGTTGATTACGAAGAACGATTTTACGCCGCCGGCCGAATCTTGGGCTCGCGGTTTATTAGGCGCGAGGGCCGACCGACCGAAGAGGCGATTCTCTCGGGACGGATTGTGGACCGAACCATTCGGCCGCTTTTTCCTCAATACATAAGGAACGAGGTACAGGTGGTGGTGACGGTTCTCTCCATCGCCGAAGACGACCCGGATGTGCCTGCTGTAATTGGCGCCTCGCTCGCTTTGGCGACCTCGGAAATTCCTTGGAACGGACCCGTCTGCGCCGTCCGCGTCGGAATGAAAACCGGGGAAAACGCTTTTGTGGTCAACCCAAATTACGAATTCCGAAACGCGCCGGAAAATGCGCTCGACCTTTTGGCCTGCGGCAAGGACGGACTCATTAACATGATAGAGGTCGGTTCTAAAGAAGTTGGCGAAACAATGGTTGTGGAGGCGCTTCAAACCGCGTCGGCAGAAATTGAAAAAATCCAGAAATGGCAGAAGAAAATTATCGCGGAAATCGGTAAGAAGAAAAAAATCATTGAAAAACCGGCATCGCCCGAAGGCATGGAGGGACTTTTTGCCCAAGCGGTGGAAAAGAAAATGCCAAAATATGTTTTCCGAAACGAAGCCGGCAAAGAAGGAATACACGAAATCAAAGAAGAGTGGCTGAACATCTTTGGAGAGAAATTTCCTGAAGCAAAAAAATCTTTCGCCGAGGCTCATTTTGACGAAAAACTGGACGAGCTCGTCCACAACAAAGCGATTGACGAGAATTTGCGGCCTGACGGACGGGGCATGGATGAAATTCGTCCGCTGTTCGCCAAGGCCGGCGGGGTCTCAAGCGTGCTCCACGGCTCTGGCCTCTTTTACCGAGGCGGCACGCACATTCTTTCGGTCCTGACTTTGGGCGGTCCCGGCGATACTCAAATAATGGATGGTATGGAAATTCAGGGGAAAAAGCGTTTCATCCATCATTACAATTTCCCGCCATTTTCGGTGGGTGAAACGGGGCGGCTCGGCGGCATGAACCGCCGAATGATAGGTCACGGCGCACTGGCGGAAAAGGCCCTGGCGCCGATAATTCCCGATAAAGAAAAATTTCCTTACACTATAAGGATTGTCTCCGAGGCCTTCGCCTCAAACGGCTCAACCTCAATGGGGAGCGTTTGCGGCAGCACTTTGGCTTTAATGGACGCCGGTGTCCCCATAAAAGCGCCCGTGGCCGGCATCGCTTCCGGTTTGATGCTGCGAAACGAAAAAGAATACAAGGTGCTGACCGACATCCAAGGTCCGGAAGACCATCACGGCGATATGGACTTCAAAGTCGCCGGCACCAAAGCAGGCATCACGGCGGCGCAGATGGATGTTAAAGTGAACGGCATCCCTCTCAAAATTTTATCGGAGGCGTTTGAGAAAGCGAAGCAAGCGCGGTTAAAAATTATCGATGTCATTCAAAAAGAAATTTCCGCTCCGCGTTCCGATATTTCGCCTAACGCTCCGAAAATAATTGCCATTAAAATTCTGCCAAGCCAAATCGGACTGGTTATCGGCACCGGCGGAAAAACCATCAATGGGATAATGGAAGAAACCGGCGCAGAAATTGACATTGAAGACGACGGTACGGTCTTCTTCACCGGGAAAAACGGCGCGGCGGAGGCGGCCCAGAAAATCGTGGAAGAAATGACCCACGAATACAAGCCGGGCGAGCAATTTGACGGAGTGGTAACCCGCCTTATGGATTTCGGCGCTTTCGTCAAAATCGGCCAAAATGCCGAGGGTCTGGTCCATATTTCGGAACTGGCGCCGTGGCGAGTCAACCTGGTGACTGATTTAGTCAAAGAAGGAGACGGCGTGCCCGTGGTAGTCAAAGAAATTGATGAAAAGGGCAGAATAAATCTCTCGGTCAAGCAGGCCAATCCTAGCTTCTTTGAAGGGAAAAAGCCGGCCGGCGGGGGAGGCGATTTCCACGGCCCAAGCCGGGGCGAATACAAAAAGAAGAGGTTCTAGAAGACCTGAAAATCCTTGTTGTATAATATAGGGCATGCCACCAAAAGAAAAAAACGACGGCTTGCCGGAAGAACTTCAACCGCTTCGCACCTACAAAAGCGATATTGAAGATATTTTTAAGCGCGGCAAAACCAGTACCGCCGATGTCGTCTTGGCCGAGAAAAAGCGGCGCGAAAAACGCTTGGAGAAAATGGGCGCGGCCGAGCCGGCGCTTTCACCCCGCCCCAAAGCTCGCCTAAGCAAACCAACGATAATAATGAGCGCGGCGCTAATTATTGCCGGCTCGGCCGCGCTTCTCTTCGCCGTTTTTTTCAAACCGAAACCCCAGACGGAAATTCCCATTATTCATCCAAGTTTTATAAATGTTGAATCCAAGAAGGGGCTTGAATCTGAAAACTTGAACAGAAGCCAGTTGATAAGCGCCGTGAATACTTTAAGAAATGGCCCGCCTTTGCCTATCGGTTCCATCATTCAACTTATCATCACCAAAACATTGGCCGCTCCGCCTTCAGAAGACAGCCCGAAACCAAAGCCCGTGAGAGCGGCTATCGCCGTTGATGAATTCTTGAAAATAATTGAAGCCGCTCCGCCGTCATTTCTCACCCGCGCCCTAGACGACGAATTTGTTTTTGGCTTGCACGGTTCGGCCGGCAATCAACCATTTTTAGTGTTCAAGGTAAACTCTTTTGAAAACACTTACGCCGGAATGCTTGCGTGGGAAGATGAAATCCTTACCGCTCTCGGGCCAATCATCAAAAGAAAAACCGACCCGCTTACGGGTAATTTAAGCAATGCGTCCAGCACCAGCCAAGGCGCCACAAGCACGCCAAGCAAAGAACTAATAACCGCGGAGTCAGCGTTTAAAGATGAGATTGTCAGAAATTTGGATGTGCGGGCCATCCGCGAAAACAATGTTTTGACTTTTCTTTACAGTTTCCCGGACAAGGAAACCTTGGTCATCACCAACAATGACAAGACCTTCCGAGATGTTGTGGCCCGACTGCAAGCGGCGAAGCTGGTCAGATAAAGTCAAAACTTAAAGCGAAAAGCTGAAAACTACAACACCAAACGGGAAACACGGAGCAAGAGAAAGTCGTCTTTGTTGTTTTGGATTTGAAATTTTAGTTTTTCGTTTTGCGCTTTTAATTTTTAATTTGGTATAATTCCCCCATGACCATAAACACATCACAACTTAAACAAAAATTGGAAGAGGAGTTGTCCGTTTTGGAAAAGGATTTAAAAAGCGTCGGCCGAATTAACCCCGCCAATCCCAAGGATTGGGAAGCGGTGCCGCCGACAAAAACACTTGATGAAAGCGACCCTGTAGACGTAGCGGATGATATTGAAGAGTATGAGGAAAACACCGCGGTTTTAAAACAGCTGGAAATTCGCTACAACGAGGTACAAAGGGCGTTGGAAAAAATAAAAAAAGGGGCTTACGGCAAGTGCGAGGTCTGCGATAAAGAGATAGAGTCGGAACGGCTTCTCGCCAACCCAGCCGCATCGGTGTGCAAAACGCACATAAATAGGTAGAAAAAGCCGAAAACTCAAAACGAAAAGCGTGAAATTAAAACTTAAAACAATAAATATTTTATCTTTTGCGTTTTGATTTTGAGTTTTTCACTTTTCGCTTTAAATTTCATATTATGTCCTTCGCTAAAGTCCACTCCGCCCAAACCGCCCTCCTGGACGCTCAAATTGTAACCATAGAAGTTGACCTCTCCCGCGGACTTTACGCTTTCTCCGTCGTCGGCCTGCCCGACAAAGCGGTGGAAGAGGCAAGGGATAGAATAAGCGCCGCCATAAAAAATTCCGGCTTTGAATCGCCCAAACAAAAAAATCAAAAAGTCGTGGTATCGCTCGCTCCCGCGGACATTCGCAAAGAAGGTCCGCATTTTGATTTGGGAATGGCGATTGCGTACCTTTTGGCCGCCGAGGACCTAAAAATCCAACCGGAAGAAAAAACCGGCAAGAGAATTTTCATCGGAGAACTGGCTTTGGACGGGACGCTCCGGCCGGTCAGCGGCGTCCTGCCGCTCGCCGAAGAAGCCAAGAGAAGAAATTTCGCCGAGGTCTTTGTGCCGAAAGAGAACGCTCGGGAAGCGGCGCTGATTCGGGGCGTAAAAATTTTCTCCGTCGGGTCACTTAAAGAAACAGTCAGTCATCTACGCGGAGAAAAAATGCTAAAACCGGAGCCGGAAACCGATTTGGACGAGGCCGAATTTGAAACCGCTATTGATGTCTCAGACATTTACGGCCAAGAAAATGCCAAGAGGGCTTTGATTCTCTCGGCCGCCGGCGGCCACAATTTGGCAATGTGGGGACCGCCGGGAACAGGAAAAACGATGCTCGCGAGGGCCCTCGCCGGAATTCTCCCGCCACTGGCTTTTGATGAAGTTATTGAAGTAACGGGCATTCATTCGGTGGCGGGCACTCTAAAAGGCAAGCTGGTGACGGCACCGCCTTTCCGTTCGCCTCATCACACTTCCTCGTACGTCGCTTTGGTAGGCGGCGGCAATGTGCCGAAACCCGGTGAGGTGACCTTGGCCCACCGCGGCGTGCTTTTTCTAGACGAATTTCCAGAATTTGACCGGCGAGTGATTGAGGCGCTCCGCCAACCGTTGGAAGACCGAATTGTTTCGGTGTCCCGCGCCCGCGGCTCGGCTCGTTTTCCGGCCAGTTTTATTCTGGTGGCGGCTATGAACCCTTGCCCTTGCGGCAAATGGGGTTCTAAAGGCGAGACCTGTATTTGCCTCCCGGGAAATTTAATCAGGTATCGGCGAAAAATTTCCGGACCGGTAGCTGATAGAATTGACCTTTGGATTGAAGTGCCGAGATTCTCCCTAAAATCGCTCGGTAAGGGCGGGAGCGGGGAAAAGAGCGTGGAAATTAGAAAGAGGGTGGCCGCGGCGCGCCAAAAACAGGCGGCGCGCTTCAAAAAACTCGGCATTAAAGCGCGAATCAATGCGGAAATTGGCGCGCGCGATTTGGAAAAAGCCGCGCCCTTGGAAGATAAAACGCGGCGCGCTTTCACCGCTTCGGCCGAGAAACTCGGACTCTCGGCTAGGAGTTACCATCGGCTTATCAAGCTCGCCAGAACCATTGCCGATTTGGAAGGCGACGAAAACGTCGCTTCCAAACACCTGATGGAAGCGCTTCAGTATCGCCCGAAGCGGGAGGAAATCGTATAAAGAACCCAGCTCCAAAACGAAGGCTAAACCTTCCCAAATGAAGGTTTAGCCTTCGTTTTTAAATCCCTAAAATGGGTTGACCGCTCCGCGAACTTCAAAGTGAAGGTGGGGTCCGGTGGACTTGCCGGATGAACCGACATAACCGATAAGTTGCCCTTTATAGACTCTTGCTCCCTGAAAAACGATGGCATCAGAAAGATGGGAATACAGCGTTTGCGTGCCGTTGCTGTGTGAAATCACAATATAAATGCCGTAACCGCCGTTCCAACCGAAATTTCGGCTGATGATGGCGTCGCCCGCCGCCGCGGCGTAAACCGGTGTGCCGTAAGGAGCGCCGAGGTCAACGCCGTTGTAGCCGTGAATACCTTGGGTCTTTTTACCGCCAAGAAGCGGCCGTCCGTAGTAGCCCTCGTAAAGAGGCCCGCCCCCTTGTCTAACCCCGCTTATGCCGGGGCTGGAAATGATTTCGCCGTCTGGCACAATGACAACATCACCAACCGCCAATTTGGCGTCGGCTGGCAAGTCGTTAAACTGCATTATTTCTCTTAAGTCGCCTTTGTAGAGTTTGGCGATGCTTGGAAGCGTGTCACTGGTTTTAACGATGTGGCGCACTCCAGAAACCGGTAAAATAATAAGCGTCTGGCCTTCCCTAATTATTGAGGAGCGCAAGTCGTTTCCCCAAATGACGGTGTTAACTGAAACGCCAAACATTTTGGCAATATCGGTAAGAGTATCCCCTTTATGAACGACATATATGCTTATTTGGCCGTTATTTTGGGAGGCCTCAACGTCGGCCAAAGTGCCGGTCGGACCGCTTTCCGGGAGAAGCGCGGTACCGCCAACCACCATAATTTCCCCGCCGCCTTTGGAAGGGTTTGGGTTAGGATTTAAGGCCGCCTGAAGCAAAACCATGTTTTGGGAGTTGGTTGATGGTGTGGTCTCCCCAACTGCTTCAACTTTTGGGCCAAACAAATCAGAAAAAATAGAGAGAAAACCGGCATAAGCAAAAAAAGGCGAGAAGATTCCTAAACTCACCGACAACAAAAGAACAAGCTTTCTCATCAAAAGCCCTGAAATAAACGATATTTCCACCAAATCTGCTTTCTCCGATGATTTCTGCAGATTCGGCTCTTGTGAAGTGTTCAAAATAAGCCTATGTTTTAACGATTAAATCGGTCTTTCAGTAAAATATGGCTTTACTAAGCTATATATTCAACCTTTCTAGATTGCGACACACAATTACTATATTCGGATGTCTTGTCAAAGTCAATCAACTAAAAATTAGTATGTGGATACTGAAATGATGTCAAATTTTAGCAAAAATCTCCTTATTTTAAGCCGTTTTATTAAATTACAAGCCACGGGTTATATGTTGTGATATATTTGTGGGGTTGTGGACTATTTAAGCAACCTAAATCACCCCCAGAGGGAGGCGGCACTTCATACCGACGGAGCGCTTCTTATTGTCGCCGGTGCCGGTGCCGGTAAAACCAAAACCTTAACCTCGCGCATTTTCCACTTGATTAAAAAAGGCGTTCCGCCTGAACAGGTCCTCGCCATAACCTTCACCAATAAAGCGGCGGGGGAATTGAAGCAAAGAATTGGCAAATTGATTGCCGCCGACAGGGATTTGAATCTGCCTGTTTCCGCTGAAAAACGGCCATTTGCCGGCACATTCCATTCCCTAGGCGTCCACATCCTTCGGTCTATGGGAAAAAGCGTCGGCGTATCGCCGCGTTTTACGATTTTTGACCGCGCCGATTCCAAAAGCGCCATGAAAGAGGCGGTAGAAAGCGCTGGGCTAAATCCCAAACAATTCTCTCCGGAACTTTTCCTTTCAATAATTTCCAAAGCCAAGGGAAAATCGCTCGGCGTTAGCCGTTATCGGGAACTAGCATCGGAGCGAATGGAAGAAATGACGGCCGAGGTCTGGGAACGCTATGAAAAAATTCTCAATGAAGAAAAGGCCTTGGATTTTGACGACCTGCTCTTAAAATCGGTGGAGCTTTTGAAGCAAGATGCCGGCGCAAGAAACCGTTTTCAAGAAACTTGGCGTTACATTCACGTTGACGAGTATCAGGACACCAACTTCGTCCAATACGAACTGACAAAAATTTTGTCGGAAAAACACAAAAATATCTGCGCGGTGGGCGACGCCGACCAAACAATCTACAGCTGGCGCGGAGCGAGTATTAGAAATATTCTAAACTTTAAGAAAGATTTTCCGGGCGCACGGGTCATTTTATTAGAAGAAAATTACCGCTCAACAAAAAATATCTTAGGCATTGCGAACGATATAATCAGAAAAAATAATGTCCGCGTCCCTAAGAACCTTTTCACGGCGAACGCCGAGGGTGAAAAAATCGGTCTCTTTAGCGCCTGCGACGAGGAAGATGAAGCGGCTTTCATTGCCGCCAAAGCGGGGAAATTAATAAGAAATGGCGCCAAACCAGAAGAAATCGCCGTCTTATATCGGGCAAACTTCCAATCACGGGCGATTGAATCGGCTTTTTTAGACGCGGGACTCCCATATCAGCTTATCGGCACTAGATTTTTTGAAAGGAAAGAGGTTAAAGACGTGCTGTCCTATCTTCGGCTGGCCAGAAATTTTGACAGCCGCTCCGATTTGAAGCGGGTAATGAATATTCCGCCACGCGGCATCGGTAAAATAACATTGCTTAAAATTTTTGCGGGAAAAGGGGGCGAGTTGCCCGCGGCTATGAAAATTAAATTTGATAATTTTAAAGGTTTACTCAAAAGGATTAGCCGAGCGTCGGAAACACTGCGCCCGGGAGAATTGGTAAAATTTGCTATCGCGGAATCGGGAATAGGGGACTGGCTTAAGTCGGGCGATGAAGAAGATTTGGAACGTTTGGAGAATGTCAAAGAACTCGCAACTTTGGCTCTAAAATACAGCGCTCTGCCGTTGCCCGATGGAATTGATAAATTGCTTAATGACGCGGCGCTTCAAAGCGACCAGGACGAACTCTCGGATGAGAGAGGGGGAGTGCGGCTTATGACCATTCATGCCTCCAAGGGTTTGGAATTTGACACGGTTTTTATTGTCGGGCTGGAAGACGGCCTTTTCCCGCACGAAAAAATGGAGAGCGAATTGGGGCCAGAGGAGGAGGAAGAGGAACGCCGGCTTTTTTACGTGGCCTTAACCCGCGCCAAGAAAAAAGTTATTCTTTCTTACGCCAATATCAGAACTATTTTCGGCTCAAAAAAATTCACCGTGCCATCGGAATTTTTGACCGACATTGATGGAAATTTCCTTGAGCTGGAAAATCATCCCGAAAAATCGCTGAAAAGCATCTACTTTTGAGACCGAAGATTTCTAAAACTAACTCTAAAAACTAAAAATTTCTGAAAAATAGAAAAACCCTTTATTAAGGCCATTCCCCCGTGTCAACCTGGCAGGTTGACACGGGGGAATGGGTAAAATACAATGGCTAAATGGTTGGCAACATCGCCCACATTTGTAATAGAGGGGTAAACAAACAAATAATTTTCTCTAATGAGAAAGAATATTTAAGATTTCTGGAAACAATTTATAAAAGCAATAACAAAAATGGGGGCGTTAGGACAAGAGTGAAAAATTTTCTTGATGACCCGCCGCCGCAAGATAGAATTGTTGAAATACTGAAGTGGTCACTTTTGCCGAATCACTATCATTTGCTGGTTTATGAAAAAGTTGAGGGAGGTATTGTTGAATTCACAAAAAGAATAGGCAACAGTTACACCAAATATTTTAATATCAAAAACGACAGAAGCGGTTACCTGTTTCAAAACACCGCGAAAATGATTCGGATTGAAAGAGAACCGCACTTCAATTACATACCATTTTATGTAGAATTAAACCCCTTGGACCTTTTTGACGAGGGTTGGCGAACGGGTAGGATTAAAAATCCGTCGGGAGCAATAAAATTTTTAACAGATTATCCGTGGTCAAGTTACACTGACTATAGCGGTAAAAATAATTTCCCAATGTTAATCAACAAAGAAATATTTTTTGGTGAATTCGAAACAAACCAAAAAAGATACGAAAAAGAAACTTTGGCTCTAATTAAGGATAAAAACGCGTCAACCTGGCAGGTTGACGCGTTTGATGTGTTAGGAAAATGAGAAGTTTCTCAGCGAAAAAATCGCTCGGACAGAACTTCCTTACTGAGAGCGGTGTGGCCGAGAGAATCGTTGAAGCGGGCGAGGTCGGCTCGGCGGATATTGTTGTTGAAATCGGGCCGGGGAAGGGAATACTCACCGAGAAACTTATTGCTCTATCAAGAGAAGTGATTGCGGTAGAAAAAGACGAGCGGTTGGTAATGTATCTTTCGTTTAAGTTTAGAGAAGCGATTGAAGACGGAAAACTAAAAATAATCGCCGGCGATGTTTTGGAATTTAATCCGGAACAAGAATTGCTTCAAGCCGTCGGTTATAAATTAATCGCCAACATTCCTTACTACATCACCGGCAAAATTCTCCGGCGTTTTTTTTCGGAAGTGGCAAATCCATCGCTTGCCGTTTTAATGCTTCAAAAAGAAGTGGCGGAGAGAATTGTCGCAAAAAACGGCAAAGAGAGTATTTTATCTCTCTCCATCAAGGCCTATGGGAAACCGGTTTACATAGAAACAGTGGGGCGCGATTCTTTCTCGCCGACGCCCAAGGTTGATTCGGCCGTGCTTCTCATCAAAGAAATTTCCAAGAAAAATTTTGAAAATCCGGCGTCGGAGGAAAAATTTTTCACGCTAATCAAGACCGGCTTCGCCAGCAAAAGAAAAACAATTTTAAATAACTTAAAAAAACTAGATTGTTATATTGATAACAATAAGTGGCTCAACAGAGCCATATTAGCGCGTCAACCTGCCAGGTTGACACGGGTGGGTGGAAAATTGGCGCGAGTGAGCGGAGAAAGGGGAACGGGGGTGGGAGTAGGCAAAACAGAAACAATGGCTGAAATAGAAAATCAGCTGCGAGCGCTAAAAATTGACCCTGGAGCAAGGGCCGAAGATATCACTCTCCAAAAGTGGTTAAATTTGGCAAAGGGCTTAACAAGGCCGTATTAGCGCGTCAACCTGGCAGGTTGACGCGCTGGGGTTGACGCGGGTGACAGGTGGCAGGTGGTTTGAGGCGTGGGGCGGCTTAAAAAATTGAGCTGTGAAATACAGCAACCCGAAAGGTTCTTTAACTTAACTTTGTCCTTTACACCCAAAGTATACTTAGAATTTAGAAAAGAGAGGAACCTAAAATTGGTGTGGTGCGTCCTTGCGAAGGAATGGTGATGCAACCAAACACCACATAAAATTGGCAACCGCCGTCACCGGGTTGATATTTTCCTATTAAATATAAGGTGAAAGGGGTGTTGTAATTTAAGAAGGCCTGCGCGCCGAGATAGTGAGTAAGTAAAACCACATAAGAGGGCGCGTATGGCCGCATTGCCATAAGCCAGTTACCGCTACAGGTGCAAAGAAACGGAAACAGCACCATACCGCCAAACGGCTGATTGCTGCCTTGGGCATTGGCTTTCGGTAAAATTAAATCGGCCAAAAAACGGTCAATTCTCTCGATGTGACTACTCAAAAGACCGGAATTCTCAATAACGCTCTTTGGTATGACTGATTGTTTCGCTTGGCCGGCCGCCGTCATATCGTCTATAAATTTCTTCCGCAAATTGGTCGTGGTCGCTAGTGAAATTCTGATGCTATTTTTCAAATCATAAATTTCTTTGTCTCCATAACCTCTCTCCCGACTAAGATTTTCAACCTCGTTCAAGAAATAATCCAAATTATAAAAGTTATCGGCAGGCACTTCGTCAGACGGCACTTTGGCTTCCACTCTATTTGATGGCAAATTGGTGGAAATTATTTGACTGCTATTAGAGGGGGGGAAGTTGGACGGCGCGGGTGAGGAAATTTGGGGAGAATTTAGAGAATTTGCCATTCGCATTCGGTCCCTAGAAAAACTCAAAGAAGAAACGGCGTTGAGCTTTTTGCGAGTAAACTCGCCCACGAAACCAGTGCCGTTATAAAGTCCAGCGGGAGTTAAAACATCAATTCTGTATTTTTCCTGAAAATGGACAACGGCTTTTTCTGTCAGACGACCGAAATACTCAGTTTCTTGCCCAGGGGAACCATGGCCCGTATCGGCAAGGGTGGTGCGTGAATCGGAATTTAAAAGTATTTGAAGTTCCCGCACATCCGGATTTTTATCACCTAACCCTAAATTAACCCTAAATTGATGGGCATTGTCAGCCGCTTCCGCAATAACCACGCCCAAAACCAAAAACGAAACAGTAATGCTTAAAAACGCTAAAAATTTTTCAGCTTTTGAGATAATTTTCATCGTCCTCATTCTATCAACACCAAGAGAAAACAAAAAGCCAAAGGGTTGATATAATAAGAGAGTGAAATTTCCTTTCTCCAGAAAAACAATTTTCATCGCTTTAGCCGCAATTGTCGTTGTCGGAGGCGCGGTGGCTTATATTGAATTTAAAAACAATGCCGATGTTTACGAAAGCCAATCGCCAAGCGGATTAACGGCGGTTGAAAGGCAAATAATTACGCGAGACGCCGACGAGGACGGGTTGGCCGATTGGGAAGAGGTGCTTTGGAAAACCAACATTAAAAACGCCGACACGGACGGCGACGGCGCGAACGACGCCGAAGAAATCAAAGCCAACAGAAACCCGCTGGTGAAAGGACCCGATGACAAACTTGATTCGGCTACCATAAAAGAAATTTCCGGTTCAACTGACAGCAAAAATCTGACGGAAACCGATAAATTCGCCCGCGACTTTCTCGTCCGCTATATAGCGAGCCAAGATGAAAGCGGCATCTCCGACCCGGAGGTCTTCAACGGCCTGATTGAGGACTACCTTTCTAGCGGCAATCCCGACCTCTCGCCAAGGGCGTACGGATTAAGAGACATTAAAGTTACCGCCGAAGAAACCGCCGAGGCCATTAGAGCATACGGTAACGGCGTCGCCGGCGGACTCATGAGGAAAGCCGACGAGAAAGAGTTGCCGAGCGAATTGATAGCGTTTGACCAATATTCAAGAACCGGCGACCTTCAGGCGTTAGAGACCTTAAATGAATTGGTTGCCCGCTACAAAAGAATGGAAAATGATTTGGTCGCCATAACCGTGCCCAATACCGCCGTCGTCAGCCATCTGGGATTATTAAACGTTTTAAGCGGCACTCGTTTCAGCATAGAAGCGATGGCGTCCACCAAAAACGACCCGATGAAAGCGCTGGTCGGCCTCCGATATTATTCCGACGCGTCACTTATCTTCTTGCCGGCGATAAGGGAAATAAAAGCATACCTTTCAGCCAAAGGCGTAGTTTTTGCACAGGGCGAGGATGGTTACAAACTTTTTAATGCTCTATAATTAAAGGAACATTCCCGCCGCAAACCAAAGCGGCCTTCTGGCGTGAGTTTAATTTGGCTCTCTTGATTGGAAATATTTGAAATGCAACAGACGCTCAAAAAAATTCTTATTCTGGCGCTCATTGTAAGCGTGCTCGCCCCCGGTTTTTATTTTGCCTTGGATGAAGTGATAGCGCCAAAGAGGGCGGAAGCTCAAGGGACATCGTGTATGGGCATCGTCGTGGGCGCGATTTTAGGCATTCTCGGTTTTGTCGGCGGGCTTTTAGCGGTGCCGGCGAACGACGCCGGCAACTTGGCGCAAAACACGCTAACCAGCGGGGCAACAGCTGGCTCTTTCATGAAGGACTGTATTTTGAAACCGTTGCTAGACCGCCTGATAAGAAAACTCATTCAAGAATTCACCGTGAGCGTGATTGATTGGATAAACGGCGGTTTTGACGGCAGTCCGAAATTCGTTTCCGACCCAGCGGGATTCTTTAGAAATGTCGGCGACAGCGTGGCGGGCGCAACCATCCAGCAATTCGCCCCTTGGCTTTGCGGCCCCATCGCCCCCTTCGTCCTGCCTGCGCTGGCTTTCAGATATTCCAACCATTATTTTTACAAACAGGAAATCGGCTGTCGGTTATCCGACATAGAAGCCAACATTGACCGATTTATCCGCGGTAGCAACCCGAGGGATTTCTCTTGGAGCCGGTGGGCGCAGGTTACGACCATTCCCCAAAACAACGCTTTCGGCTCCTATCTTTCCGCTTCGCTTATTATTGACGAGCGAATCGCCAAACAATTAAAAATTAAACAAGATGATTTAAGTTTCGGCAGAGGATATCTTTCTTACCAAAAATGCACCGAGTCCAATTATGAACTGGAATCAGAGGAACAATTTTACGCCAAATTGGAAAAGACGGAGGTTCTCAAAGACGTGGACCCGGATTCCGAGGAGGGCTACTACGCGAGAATTGAAAATCGGCTCAAGTGCAAAACGGTTACGCCAGGCTCAACCATTCAGGACTCTTTAAGCAAGGCGCTCGGCAGCGACTTGGACCGCTATGGGGTCGCGGACAGCATTGACGCAATTTTGGGCGCCCTGATGGACCAAGCCATCGGTTTTGTGTTTAAAGGGCTCTTCAGCGCCGGCGACAATTACGAAAGCAGCTCTAACCAGTGGAAAAATAATTTGCTCGCTTACAGAAATAAAACGGATTACGAAGCGGGCCGAGGCGCGCAAAACACCTTGACTAATTTTCGCCAAGGCGGCCAAACGGGCGCCAGTGAATTTGACGCTAACAACAACCAAAACGCGCAAATCATCGGCAATTACTACCAAAACCAGCAAGACCAGGCCATGCAACCGTCTAAAACCATCCAGCTTTTTGGGGGTCTCGCGTCACAGAACGGCACACTAAACCAATACACCCCGGCAGGTAATGCCATTGACGGCTCTGATGTCACTCTTGCCGCGTCAACTGGGCCGTGGCAGGTTATATTCCCCGAAAATAAATCAGAGTATGTGGCTTCAGTGTTTGTTAAACAATACACGGGGAACATAAGCGACGGTAATTGTAGCGACAGCAGCATTAAAAGAGTTGAGCTCCTAAAAGACAATACAGTAGTTGACTTCTACAGCCCGCCCAGTATGAACGCCGAAAATATTAGTACCAGTTGGACCCCGCCAAAATTGGGTGACGGTTTGAGGGTAATAGCGGATGGTCCTAAACTTTGTATCGCCGATGTAAAAATATATCGTTACCTCAAACCTGTCGTAAAAGTTGACCCGTTTTTCATCACAATTAAATCAGGTGACGGATTTTCCCCTCTGCAGGGTATTACGGTGCAAAATGTTAACGGCGATGAGCCGGTGACAACTTGCTCAAACCAGGGATGTGCCGGGAGCATCACTTACGAAATAAAAGACAATACTGGTGTTACAATGCCAAACGATTTTGATTTCGCGATGCCCGGAACTTACATAATTACCTATAGCACAACTGATAATACTGTTAATCCGGTGCTAAAGAGCAATGAAGTTAAAAGAACGGTAACGGTCCAAACCGCCGCCCCGCTTCCCGACCCGGAAGGACCTGGCGGAGCGCCATTCTAAAATCTAAAAAATTATTCAATGGGCAATAGGAGCAAAAAAATAATGAGGATGGCGATGATTGCAACCGTGATTTTGCTGGCGGTTGTAACGCCATTTTCTGCGTCTGCCGCAGAATCAAACTGCACCCTTTGGTCTTTCAACGGCTTTTTCCAATGTTTGCTTGGCGGCGTAGGATTGATTTTTGAGTGGATTATAATCCCTTTTCTTACTTTATTCGTCCAAATTACCGGCTCACTCTTTGACTTCAGCGTTAAAACGGCTCTAGACACCAGTTTCATCCGGGGGCTAGCCGCAATAAAAGACGGCTGGGTTATCATCCGCGATGTCATAAATATGGCGTTTATTTTCATCATTCTCTTCATCGCTATCGCCACCATCCTGAACATTTCCAAATACCATATGAAGCAGACGCTGGCTCGGCTGATTATCGCCGCCGTTTTAATTAATTTCAGCTTTTTTGTAACCGGCGTGATTATAGACGCCGGCAATGTGGTGGCTCAAGGATTCTACACGCCATTGGTAACCCAGGTGAAAGACGCCGAGGGCAATACGCGCCTACCTTCGGAAACTTTGATGGGACTCCTCCGAGTTCATACTTTCTGGGATACCGATAGCGCCATGAAAAATATGCAAGGTCTCGGGCTGGACGCCGAAACGCCACCGGATAAGAAACTTTCCGGCACACCTTACTTTATGAACGCTTTAATGAGGATGATACTCCTCGCCATCATCGCTTATGTGTTTTTGGTGGCGGCCGTGCTTTTCATCGGTCGAACCATCGCCTTTCTTTTCCTTTTAATGCTTTCGCCCATCGGCTTTATAGGAGATGTCATTCCGGGAGCGGGCGCCGCCGCGAGCAAGTGGTGGAAGACCCTTATTGGGCAAACTTTGGTGGCGCCGATCTTTTTGATGTTCCTTTACATAATTTTTCTAATAGCCGGCGCATTATATCCAGAGATACAGAAATTAAGTGTAGGCGGTGTAGACGCCAACAGTCCAAACATTACCATTTTCTTCAACTACGCTCTGCTTATCGGCCTCATTCTTATGGCTCTTAAAATTACCAAGAATGTGTCCGGGGAAGTCGGCGCGATGACCATAAAGTGGGCTAAAATCGCGGGCACGGTGGTGGCGGGGGCGGGGTTGGCGGCGGGTGTTGGTGTAACAGCTGTGGCGGGCCGGGCGGTGGTTGGCGCTGCGGCCTCGCGGGCCGCGGCAAGTGGAGGTTTAAGAACCCTCGCTACCACTCAATGGCTGATGCTGGATACGATGTTAGAACATCGGGTCTTTTCCAGCGCGGAGCCCGAATGCTCGGTCTAACTAGGGGAGCGGAAACAGTAGGACTGTCATTAAGAAGGAGGCGAGAAGATGCGCCGGGATATCGACAAAGACAACGAGAAGCAGTAGAGGTACAGACACACCACGAGCGTCAATTCGCTGCATCCATTGGTCTAACCCCAAGAGAGCAAGCGCGCGAACGCGAGCTTCTTGAACAAAGAAATCGTATCAGAACTCAAGCGGAAACTAGAACTGCAACAAGCACCGGCGAAGACAGAGGAAGAATGGCGCAAGAAAGACAAAATATTGAAAGTTACAGACAAAATATTGAGAGAACAACAGGGGAATTACATCGGGCGGAAGCAGATTTACAAGCAGGGACAAATCTTAGAAGGGAGGCACGGACAGCGGCGGATCAGACCACCGCGCAGGAAATGATTGACAGGGCAACCAGAGAAAGAGACGCGGCTAGAAGTACCCTCGCTTCCGAAAATGCCAGGATTCAGAACTCAGAACAAAACATCGGACGGTATGAAACCAACATAAGCTCTAGCGTTGAGCGGGCAATGGGACAAGTCGCGGAGGAAATGGGTGTATCAATGGTGGAGATAGAACAGGGATTACAAAATTTGACACAGGCCAGACAAAGAGCGGAGCGATACGCCGGGCAAGTTGAGCAAAGAGGCCTTGGCCGAGAGTTCGCCAGAAGAACCCCGAGTATAGCCGCCGCGACTGTTGGTGGAACAGTAGCGGGCGGTGCTGTGGCTGGTCCAATTGGCGCGGCGGTGGGAGCAGCTATAGCAGGAGGATTAAGAGCGGCACAGGTTTGGTCCACTGGGTTGAACAGAGAACAAAATCAAAATTTAGCAAGACTGATAAGAGAGGACATGACCCGTCCGGGAGGGTATCAGCCGCCAGCACAAAGAAGAAGACGCCGGGGGGGAGATGTAAGAAGTATGCTTGATGTTCTTAGCGAGGATGCTAGAGAGGAATTATTGGCGGCTGCCCGTGAAGAAGGTGGAACCCCACCACCCCCCACGCCCCCTCCACCGCCACCACAACCAAGCTAAAAGATAATTAAAAAAATGATTTCAACTATCAATACAAGGAAAACATTAGAAGAACGACTGACAATAATGCCAAGGGAAATTAAAAAATTTCTCCAGTCGCAAGAAATCGTTGATAAATTCGGCGTTATTGAAGAAAAGTTTTCTTTAAACACTCGACAAGCTGAGGCGTTGGAAAATGAGGTAATCTTCGTAATGCTCGGGTTTGAACACCCAACCATTCTCGTTAGGAACATCCAACCATCATTAAAAATTTCTGAGGAGAGGGCGAAAACAATAGGCCAAGAGATCAACACTCAAATCTTCCGCCCTATTAGGGAATCGCTTAAGAAGATACACGGTATTACTGACCAGCAACCGACGACTGACGACTTACAACAAACCGAGAGTGACCAACGACTGACGACTAACGACTTACAACAAAAATCAGAAGTGGAAATTAGGAATTATGAATTAGGAAATGTACAGAAAACTACCGCTTCATCTACCAACTACAAACT
>LCOC01000004.1 GCA_001000545.1 Parcubacteria group bacterium GW2011_GWA2_47_21
AAGGCAAATCTTCTGCAGTTTAAAGACGAAAAGTTTGACAGAATTTACCACCTCGCGGCTTGGACCAAGGCCGGCGATTTTTGCCTCTATCATCAAGGCGAGCAATGGATCATCAATCAGCAGATTAACACCAATGTTTTATGGTTTTGGAAGGAATTTCAATCGCAGGCGGTTTTGGTTGCGATGGGCACGAGTTGCGCTTACCCTCAAGGGGAGATGAATCTGAAAGAGGAAGATTATATGGCTGGCGAACCGGACAAAGATTTGTACACGTACGCCATGACCAAGCGAATGCTTTACACTGGTTTGCTAGCCCTCAATCATCAGTTTGGTTTTAAGTACCGGTATCTCATTCCTTCTACACTCTATGGAACTTTGTTTGAAAAGCACGACCACCATTTTATTTTTGACTTAATTGCAAAGATTCATGCCGGAAAAACGGAAGGTAAGGATGTGGTTTTGTGGGGGACGGGTCAGCAAGTTCGGGAGCTTATATATGCGCCTGACGCGGTTAGATTAATTGATGCCGCGGTCAATCGGCAAGAGAGTGACATTCTTAATCTCGGAGTAGGCAGAGGCTACACCATTCGGGAATACGCGGAGATGATTTGCAAAATCATCGGCTATGATCACCAAAAAATAAAGTATGATACCACGCACCCATACAGTGGTATGAAGAAGCGTGTGCTTGATACTTCTAAAGTAAAAAAACTTTTTCCTGATTTCAAGTTTACCTCTCTAGATAAAGGGATTGAAGTTACTGTTGATTACTACCTGTCAATTTATAGATAAGATTATCGTTTGACTTCCATAGAGCGTTAAATATACTTGTGTGATGAAAGAAAAGAAATCTGGTGGAAAAATACAATTATTCAATCCCTCCTGCAACCTAAACACCATTAAGGATGGCCGCGGAGCCATTTTCTCATTCGTGCCGGACGTGCCGATTGTAGAGTGGACGCATCAGTTTATCAAAGCTGGTAAAGCGCGCGGCAATCATTGCCATCCTGAATTTGACGAATATATTATGCTTGTCGACGGCGCGGGAGTTGAAGTTGAAAAAGACACGAAAACCGACAAGGAGCATTTTATTTACATGAATAAAGGCACCTGCATTTTTATTCCCAAAGGCACCTATCATGTTTTTTTAGCTATTAGCGATTGCCAGTCAGTTTCTTTTTTGACGAAGCGTTGGGATGATTGTAAGCGACCTATCGTTCATGCTGACTTAGGACTTGGAAGTGGCGATCATGGCGATCCAAAAAGCGTCTACTTCAAAACTCAAAATAAAGACAGCAAACATGTTTGAAATAGTATGCCAGTTAGATTTGGAATCATCGGTTGTTCGAGAGTAGCCATGCGGCGGTTTCTGCCGGCGTTGGTTTCGTCGCCTCTGGCCAAGTTAACTTTTGTTGGCAGCCGCGATAAAAAAAAAGCCAAGCAATATGCCGAGGAATTTGGGGCGCAAAAATTTGGCAGTTATGAAGATGTCTTGGCAAGCAAAGAAGTGGATGCCGTTTACATTTCCACCCCGCCTCTTTTACACGCCGAGTGGGTTAAAAAGGCAGCTAGCGCTGGCAAGCACATAATTTGCGAGAAACCATCCTTTCCAGATTACGAGACAACTTCGGGAATTATTTCTTTCTGCCGCGGGGCCAGCGTGCGTCTATTTGAGAATTACGCTTTTTTGTATCATCCCCAACACAAAGCGGCCCGCGAGCTATCCAGTCGCGTCGGCCAGGTTTCCTCAATTGAAGCGGTATTTTTGTATCCCAACCCGCCCGGGGGAGATATCAGGTGGCGACCGGAACTCGGCGGCGGAGTTTTCCATGATTCTTTTGGTTATCCGATTGCCACCGCGCTTCATTATTTCGGCGAGTTGCCGGAATCAGTAGAGTGCACTCTCACCGTTGATCAGTTGCACCAGATTGATACCGCCGCTAAACTAGGTCTTTCTTGGGGTGATGGGAGACAAGCCGCAGGTAGGATAGCCATGGGCGAGGAAGGTTATTCTTCGCGTTATATTTTGCGGGGCCAAGATGGTCAGGTAGAAGTATGTCGGGCCTTTGCCGTTGATAGCGATAAGCCGACGGAAATTGCGTTTGAAACCGGTGATAAAAAAGAAATTATCCAAGTTAAGCCGGCAAGCCAGTTTCAGCTTGCCTTGGAGGATTTTTGTAAAACTATAGTTGGCGAAGTCCGCCGGCTCTTTGAGGACGATATTTTGGCTCGGGCCGCTGTTAAGGAGGCGGCCCTACGCTCCGCAAGGGCTGGTAAGCCGGTATTTCTTTCGGAGATAGGTTTTAGGAAAAAATAATCTGCGAGCCCGGGGCGTTGATTTTTATCGGTAAGACATATTTGGGCGAAAAGGTCTTCTTAAGACGCGAGTGAACCTTTGGGTCGGCAAAGAAAAGTAAGAAACCTCCCCCGCCCGCCCCCAAAAGCTTTCCGCCCCAAGCCCCCGCGGCCAGCCCTTTCTTATAAAGCTTGTCTATCCTTCCATTTGAAACCCCGCCGTCCAGTGAACGTTTTTTCTCCCACGCTTCGTTTAGAAGCTCGCCAAACTTCCGAAGCGGTTTCCCGTTCGTTAAAATCTCGTAGCCGTCATAAGCCATTTTTTTCATAGCTCTTAAGGCGGGGATGTTGTCCTTGACTTTCTTAAGTTGGTGGGCCGTAACATCCGAGGCGTTTCGGACTATACCGGTGTAGACCAGAAACAAATGATTTTCCAAATTTGCGAGCCGTTCAAGGGAAAGTGGCACACGATGAACATGAAAGTCCTGTTCCGTCCTAAACTCAATTAAATTAAATCCGCCAAATGCCGCTGCCACCTGATCTTGGCAGCCGACTTTGGCTTTAACGCGGTGTTTTTCCACAAAGATTGCTTCGCGTGCCAATTCCTTCGGGGTTAAGAATCTTTTTTTAAAACTCATAAGGGCTTGGAGAGTGGAGACAACCAGCGACGATGATGAACCAAGTCCACTGAGTGCGTGAGTGTCAAAGGCGCTATGGAGAGCAATGTCTTTTTCAATTTCCGCGTGTTTGAGGCATTCTCTGAAGATATTGTGTTCTACCTCATCTATTTTTTTCGCCAGTTCCACGCTGCTGTAGGAAAGCCGAATGGCGTACTCGTACATATGGCTGGGAAAGTAATTGGCGGTAGTGTACACGAATTTATCAATCGCAGTGGAAAGCACCGCGCCGCCCTCTTCAAGGAAAAACTCGGGGTGGTCGGTGCCGCCACCAAAAAAACTTATGCGAACTGGCGCTCTGGCGATTATCATTGGTGAAAAATAATACTAAATCGTGAATTACGAAATGCAAAATTTTAGGTCCTCGGGTCGTAAAATCCCTAATTCTTAAAGGAGATTTTGCTCAACCGGACCATAAAATTTTGCGTTTCGTAATTCAAAGTACTAAACATAATTTTTTATAAGACCGTTTTCAAACATCTCATTGGCCATTTTGTAGCGCTCCGGTACGCCGATGTCTATAAATATGTCGTCGGTTTCAAAACCAAAACAGTTGTGTTGCCAAAGAGTAGGGAAGAGGTCATTTTCAAGAGAAAATTTCTGCTCCTTTGGCAAGAGTTTGGACACCGCGCTGTCAAAAAGGTAAGTGCCGGCGTTAAGGGGAAGCTCTTCAGGTTGGTCTTTCTCGGTTTTAAGTCGCCAGCCGATCACTCGTTTGGTTTCGTCAATTATGACAACATTACCGCCACTGCCGACATAACGGCGGGTTAAAGCCATGGACATAAGAGCATTTCTTCGTTCGTGGAATGTTCGGAGGAGCGCAAAATTTGGACGGTAAACCGTGTCGCCGTTCATGACGAAAAAGTGCCTGGCATCGCCCACATAATCAAGCGCCTTCTTTAACGCGCCGCCGGTTCCAAGCGGCTCTTCTTCTTCAGATAAAATAACTCGATAGTTGTTTTTTTCAATGTGTTCTTTTATGTGTTCTTTCAAATATCCGACGCTTAGAATTATTTTTTCAAAACCGGTCTTAATAAACATCCCAATAATAATATCAAGCAAAGTACTGCCGCCAATCGGGGCGAGTACCTTAGGTCTGTTTTTCAATACAGCTTGTATTCTCGTGCCCAAGCCGCCGCACAGCACGATTACCGGTATTTCTTTTAATGATTTGCTCATCGCGGATTAAGCATAGCCGAAAAATAGGCCGCTGAAAATTTGACAGGTTACCACGACTACTCATTTACCGGCCGATTGGCTGAAAGCTATCGTGATGTCACGTTACACGCTGACTCATGCATCATACTTACTGATGCAACTATGGATGATCGTGGTGGGGAAAGAGCTGAATTCGCCGTGGGTAGACTCATAATTCCAAAAGGACAACTACAGGCACTTTCAATAGAGGAGGATAGCACTTCGCCACCCATCTTGCCGGCAGGCAATCAAACGGCGTGACTTGTTGGGTATTCCGGTAAAATTTAGTTTCTATAAACCTCGAGATGGTACCCCCGAGGTTTTTTATTTGGATGTGTTTAGATATTTGAGTATGGGTTGCTCCGGAGAATTGTGTAGCCCTTGATGAGTTCAGCGATACCATCGTCAAGGGACCATTTTGGTTTGAATCCTGTTTTGGCGATTCGGGCGTTGGAAATAATGTAGTCGCGTTTGTCGGGGTCTTCACCGATCGGCGCTTCAAGGTACACAAATTTCGGCAGATGTTTTTTGATCGCCGCAGCCAATTCCAGTTTTGAAAGATTGGCGTCATCGAGTCCCACATTGTAAGACCCCCCCTTCATTTTTTGAAAATTTTTTATTCCGTGAATAAATACCCGGACGACATCGCGAATATGAATATAATTTCTTTTAAAGTGACCCTCAAAGATAACGAGCGCCCGATCGGTAACGGCGCGGTATACGAAGTCGTTGACCAGCAAATCTAGCCGCATTCTAGGCGACATGCCGAACACTGTGGCCAGCCGAAAGCTCAAGCTGTTTTCTCTCTGGAGCACCACTTCTTCCGCTTTCACTTTTGTAATTCCGTAAAGAGAAATCGGCCTAAGGGGAGATTCCTCGGTGCAGAATTTTCCTTTCTCGCCGATACCGTACCCGCTGTTGGTTATGGGAATGAGGACTTTCTGGTTTTTACTGGCCAATTTGCAGAGCATTTTTACCGCTTCAAAGTTCGTCGTCTCGGCGGCAATTTTATTTTGGTCGCAAAGCGGCGCGCCGACAAGCGCCGCCAAGGGGATTATTATGTCGGCGTTTTTAAGAAGCGGCTTTACGATTTTTTCATCGCGGCAATCGCCGCGCACAACATTGAAATTTTTGTACTGACAACAATCCGCCAAACTGTTTTGACGGAACATAAAATTATCCAGAACAGTTACTCCATATCCTTCCTCTAGAAGCGTTGGCGTCAAAACAGACCCTATATAACCCGCCCCACCTGTGATAAGAATTTTTTGCGCCATAGTATTCTTGGAGAATAACACAAAAAAAGGTCGCATCCCCTTGCTATTTTCTATTATTCATGTATTATACATTGCGGTAAAGTTCTTCACAACAAAACAACAAGACGTATAAATATGTCTAAAAAACCGGAAATTCGGTATCTCATTTCTCGGAGCGAGCAGAGCATTTTCACCGAAATTTACTTCCCCAAAAGAGCAACATACTAGGGCACTATCTTTGACGCCTTGCGTAATGGTTATAAAGAGACGGTAGTCAGAAAATACATGGAAACTAATGTGCCGGTACTACTTGAGGAGTACCGAGCTTATCTCGCGCTCTTTGACCCGAATGATTACACAACAACGCGAAGAGTAACCACCCCCGTTTCCGCTGATAAAGCGCGCGAACGCATCAAGATGTATCGGTCGCCATTTAAGGGCTGGTCCACTTATAGTGTGGATGGTGTTTTCTTTGACGAAAAGAATAAGATGTACGAGGAAGCAGTCCAGGTGGTGCGCATCATGTTTCGGTTCCAAAGTTCTTTCGCTCCCGTAGCGGAAAAATTAGGATTTAGTGATGTCCCGCGGTGCATTCTAGTGTGGCTCATTACCCGACAAGGGCGACTGGCTAGCCACAAAATGTGGTTTGAAAGCGAGAAACGGCTCTTCATAGCAAGTCAGCCGCCGCTTTCCAAACGCAAACGCGCCTTTGTGGAACAACACTTCACTGGCATCGCCAAAGAAGCGAATAAGTGGATTGATGACCGTGGACTTTTTCTCTTTGGTTACTTAGTCCACAAGTTTGCGGATAAAGTGCTTGCCGAACAGCTTTTCGAAAAAGAGATTTGGGCGACCAATCTCTTCAACCAAAACCTTATCGTTACCAGCCGTGTTGGAAACGATACAAATCGCATAACCCAGAAATGAAAGGAAAAGTATGATTCATCCCAAAGTCAAAGCACTCGTTCAGGAAGTGTTCAGTTGGTTTGGCGAAGAAGAAGGCAAGCGCGCCGGAGAATATCCGGAAGCTTACCTAGTATCTTTGTTGGAAGAAATCCAAGAAAGACTACCTGAGGTGTCGGCAATGCTCGACTCAACGGTTGATATGGCGAGATTCGGCTTTGATACGGAAAGATTCAAAAACACACTCGCCAAAATGCAAGTGGAAGAAAAGTCCCAGCATCGCGTCAATAAAGGACAAACCAAACGCCGGCGTTTGAAAAAAGCTAGCGCTTAACCTCTTGTTGTGTTCTTTCAAGCCCTGTTCAGTTGGACGGGGCTTTTTTATTCCATTATTTTTTATCCCCGCGGGTCATGTAATCGGCAAGATTGGCTTCGGCAAAATCCAAATTACTTTTCCACCAATCAATTGTCTTTTTGAGTCCTTGGCGAAGTGTGTGTTTTGGCCGCCAGCCGAGTTTTTGCCGAGCAAGCGAAATATTACCCGACATTTTCATAATTTCATTTTCCCGCATCGGCACCGCGCCAAAAAATGGTTTTACTGGATTGCCCATCAAGTCAAGTGTTTCGGTTACAATCTCTTTTACCGGGACGCCAACGCCTGAACCGATATTAAGGATGGAACCATCAGCGACATTTTTCGTAGCGGCAAGCATAAGTGCGTCTATAATGTCGTCAATATAAGTTGGGTCTCGTTCTTGCGTGCCTGATGTTAGGGAGAGGTCCTTGCCTTTGAGCGCGGAGAGGATGATGTTGGGGATTAAACGCGCTGGATGTTCCCACGGCCCGTACGGTAAAAAGAAACGAAGTTCAACGGTTGGCAGTCCATACACTTCGGCGTAAGTTCTTACAATCGTGCTCGTCGCCGCTTTGGCGGCGCCGAAAATTGTGTTAGGGGTAAATGGGGAATTTTCTTTTAAATTATTACCGGAGCCATAGACCGCTGCCGAGCCAGTATAAACAAACCGTTCTGGTTTTTGCTCCCGCAATGCCTCCAGTAAATTGATTGTACCGATGCAGTTTACCTCAATGTGTTTTTGGGGCGAAGTAGCCCATGAAGTAGATGCGAGATGAAATACCAGATTCGGCTTGACTCGCTTAACCGTGTCTTTGATAGCCGTGGCGTCAAGTACATCACCTTTAACCAACCGGACTTTCTTTCCAAGGTTTTTAAGCCGCACTAAATCTGGTGCCGGCAAAGAAAATACCGTAACTTGATAACCTTCCTTTATCAAGCGGTGAACTAAATTAATTCCAATTGCCCCCGCGCCGCCTGTAACGAGTGCCTGTTTTGCTGCTGTTGTTTTGCTAGACATGAAAATCCTTTAGTTTTAATTATTCGCCACCGGCAACCGTGATAATTTGGCCGGTCGTGAAATCGCTGGCGCTTGAGCAAAGAAAAAGCGCAAGATGGGCGATTTCTTCTGGATTGCCCGCGCGGGCCAAAGGAATCATCCTTATTCTTTCCCGATTTTTTTTCTCGCTGTAGCCCACAAACTTTGTATGCATTGGTGTATTGATGTTACCACAACGAATCGCGTTGACGAGTATATTATGCTTCGTGCCCTCTTTCGCGAATCCGAGCGTTACGGCTTCAAGGGACGCTTTGGAGGAATAATAGTGCATGATGTTTGGGCTCGCATACTTAGTTGCATTAGTACTGATATTAATGATTCGTCCCCACTTTTGCCGAGTCATATTGGCGAAAGCTTTTTGAGATAGGACGAACGATGCCTTGGCGTGCAACGCAAACATATCATCCCAGTTAGTTTCAGTGAGTCTACTAAAATGTTTGTACTCAAGAATCGCTCCGGCGTTATTGATAAGGATATCAATGCCGCCGAATTTATTTATAAATTTTGAAATAAGGTTTGCCCTGACATTTCTTTGCAGCAGGTCTCCTTTAAAAAGTTCTCCTTCGCCGCCCGCCGATTTGATTTCTCGCAAGACATTTAAGGCTGAATTTTTAGAATTTCGATAGTGTATGCCGATTTTAGCGCCGTGTAGCGCGAATAATTTGGCCATTGTAGCTCCAATACCAGACGAGGCGCCGGTTATAAGCACCCGCTTGCCGCTGAGAGAATCATATGGAGACAGCGCCGTATTTTTCTTTAAATTCTTTGAATGAGCCATACGCTTTATGTCCTTCCGATATAATCGGCTCCGTATCTCCGATTTCCCAGCCGACCTTGAGTTCTGGATCATCCCATCTGATGCCCGTGCCAACGACATTTGAAAAAGCAGTGTCGGCAAAAGCAAGTACCGAAGTGCCGTCTTCCAAAGAAACACAGCCATGAGCAAAGCCCTTGACGACTGCGATGCCGTTGTTTTTATCTGCCGAGAGAATTGTGGAATCCCATATACCAAAAGTCGGGCTGTCCTTCCTTAAATCTAGAGTAATCCACTGCATCCGGCCGCTTAGGCCCACTACCAGCTTTCCTTCCATGGTTGGTGGCAGCGAGACATGAAGTCCCCGCATCGTGTTTTTCTTAGCTGATTTTAATAAGCTTGCTTGGACCATCTCCAAATTACCACTGAAGACCTTTTGTAACGTGTTTTTATCATAAAGCCGGCGGATGAATCCTCGCTGGTCTCTAAATTCTCCGGGGACCACTTCAAAAACACCATCTATTTTTTTGGGAATAAGTTGTATGTCCATGCGCCTTATAATAGCTTTTACCGCATTATTTTTGCAAGTGCCATGAGCGCAAAGTGACCGCGCATTGTTTTGAGGCGCTTCAGCGCCAAGATTTCAAAACCGCATTCCTTTAAAAGCCGCGTTAGTGTTTCCGGATCAAACATCCAGATTTTTTTGAGGATTGTTATCGGGTTCTCTAGATGTTCCAGCACGTATATAAGGGAAATAAAGGTAAATTTCTTCCTAAACTGTCCCGGTTGGTAAAAATTTTGTATCAGAGGAATATGTAGTTTCGTCTTTACGAAACTATTGTTTGTTGCCGGATCCGTGATATATGGTTTCCATAACTGGTCTTTGAATTCGTGAGCAAAAATCGCCGCGCCGCCACCGATGTCTAAGAAAGCGAAAGGCGCTTTAGGTCGTTTTGCTAAACTGTTGTCCCAAGCTTTGCCAATTGCGTTTTTGATCCATGCCACTCTTTGTTTGGTCTCGGATTTACGCTTGGGAAGCGCAATAATTTTTCGGAAAATTTCTTCAGCAGTTTCTTTTCGCCAGCTTGCCGCGTTGTCGCGATAGACGGATTGGTAAATTCTGTTGATAAAATTTCTGGGGCGGGAATAGACTGAATAATAAAAGCTGCAATTAAGACACCTTACCCAGTGCCGAAAATATCCTCTCGCTTTGACCCCTATTGCATGTTCATAGCGGTCGGGTTCTTGATAGGAGAAAATCTTTATGAATCTTTTATCGCCGCAGAGAAGACAGGTGCTGTTTTTTTCAAATGTTTTTTGAGATTTCATTCGCCTAGCGTAGCGCATTTTCGGTTAGAGTCAATTGTGCTAGGATGGCTAGGTAAAACTTTAATTATTGTTATGGCAAGAGATACGACGGAACTGCCTTTTGTTTCTATCGGTTTTCCAACGAGGAATCGAGCGCACTGTTTGGAGCAGTCGCTCGGCTCGCTCTTAAAGCAGACCTACCGGAATATTGAGATTATCGTTTCTGATAATTGCTCGACCGACGATACGGAAGCGAAGGTGCGGACACTCGCCGCTCTAGATTTCCGGGTCTGCTACATTAGGCAACAGAATAACATTGGTGGTATCGCCAACCATGAGTTTGTGCTAAAGCAAGCACACGGTAAATACTTTATGTGGGCTTCTGATGATGATTATTGGATGCCGGATTTTGTTGAGAAACTCGTCTTTTTGCTGGAAGCCAACAAACAATACGATGTGGCTATGAGTCATTACTACATCCGTTTTCTAAAAGATGGAACGGAAGTCGGCCGGGAATTAAGAAAACATGACTTTACATGGATGTCGCACCAGGAACTTTTTCGTTACCATTTTCGAGGCCGCAAAACCCCGATACTTTTTTTTGGACTATATCGGACGGAATTTTTGAAAGCCATACTCGCCCGCCCGACGCCTATTTCTTATCAAGGCCCCCACCTTTTTTTATGTGAAGTATCGCTCTCCGGCCGGGCCATGTCGCTATCAGAGCCACTCCATGTGAGGACCCAGAACACAAGTTCGCGAATTGCTCGCCACCCGACTCACCCTTTCGCTCTGGCGGAGCAAAAAACTTTTGCCATGACGCATCATATGATTAAGTCCTTTTTTTGGCTCCTGGCTTCCCCGGTCATTCCTTTTTCTCGGAAAATTTTAATTTTTCAACCGTGGTTCGCGCGATTATGGAAGAAAAAGAAAAAGTTTCTTTCTGAGTTTAAAAAGTTTTTGCGGCAGTTGTTTTAATTGCGACATATTTTGTACGGAAGTTATGTGATTTTCTCTAATATGCAGTAATTTTTCCATGAACCTCCCGGTCGAAAATATTGGTCAAGGTATTTAAGGTAAAGTGCCAAAGCTACCTTCCGATTATCTACAAAAACAATGCCACCCAATTTGATGTGAGAGATAAGATTGAATAAATCGCCGTTTGGGTGATGATTCATTTGACCATTCTCCCAAAAACTGCCCGGGCCATCTACTAATACGAAATCAAATGGACCTCGTTCCACAGGCAGATTTTTATACCCGGAGATTCTTTCGCCTTGCTTTAAAATAGGCGAAGTGAAAGTACAGGGCTCACTTAGATGAAAACTTATTTTTTGCTGGAGGTTATCAGGAATCAATTTTTTCGCGATTTCCAAACATTCTTTTTTCTGCTCAATGGTTGTCACTTTACCACTATCTTCCACTGCCAAAGCCATAATTGCCGCCGCGGCGCCGATGCCGGTGCCAAGCTCTAAAGCATTTTTGGCATCGCGGACCTTAATGAGGTGGTATATTTTCTTTGCCTCCTTCCAACCGATAATCCACCCACCTTCGGGTGATTTAGCGAATATATCATATATTTCTTTTAGTTTCCTTTCACTAGGATTAAACCCAGTCAGTTTGTTTTTTATTTTTTTTAAAACTCTTAGGAGAGGCATAGTCGGTATTTTATCTTACCGGCAAAGTTGTTACAAACTTCGAAAACACTATGTTATATTGGATACTAAGGGTAATAATAAATTAGCAATGACTGAAGGGGTTAAAACTCTGTTTATGACCGTGCCGTCGGCCGCCGCCAGACGGTACCTTTTTCAATTTCCTAATTGCGTTTCTCATCAATTGCAAAAACTGGCGCAAACCCGCTCTGATTTAAGAATTGTTTTTTTGGTTGTAAAAAAGGATTACGATAGGTATAAGCCATTTCTAACTTTGTTTCCGAGCGAACGAGTCACTGTTGAACCGATTGAAATTAGCTACGAACGCACTCTAGTTCAAAAACTATTCCGTTTTTTTTACTCATATCTTCTTTATACCAACACAACAAAAATTCTCGCCACTATGGGTATGCGTCCGGACGAGCCGCCAGCTGGCGGCAATCGTTTTTTGGCACCCGTAAAATGGCTTCTTGCGAACACCTTTGGGCGTTCTATATTCATCCGCAAAAAACTGGCGCCTTGGTTGTACTTTAAAATCAACCCGGAGCGACCGTTTGCCGAAGCGTTTGAAAAATACCAGCCGGATGTCGTGTTTCTTTCAAGTATTTACGACCGGTTTGATTCCCGTTTGATTCCAGAGGCCAAGCGTCGTAGCGTAAAAACAATTGCCATGCAGGCGAGCTGGGACCACATTGATAAATACTACATGCCGTTTCAAGCCGACATTTTCATAGCCCACAGCGAACAAATCAGAAGGGCAGCGATAAAATTTCAGAGCTATAAGCCGGAATCAGCGGTTGTTACCGGTTACCCGCACTTTGATTATTTTACGAGTTCGGAATCGCTTGTCCCCAGGGAGAAAGTTCTGGCGGAGCTTGGGCTTTCGAATGACGCTCGTTATATTCTTTACGTCTCCGGCAGTTCCTATTGCCCCGATGAGCCGGATATCATTGACACTATGCTTAAGTGGGTTTCGGAAAATAAATTCGGCGAGGATATTTACATAATTCTTCGGCCGTACCTTGGTTCGCGCAGCAAAGACAGGGATTTTGACGTCTGGCGTTACAAGGAACTAAAAAGTCACCCTCGGCTTCGGGTGTTTGAAAAAAGGGGACTGGAGGACTTTAACGACACAGCGATGTTTATAAACATCATGCGACACTCAAGTATCGTTATGTCGGTTTATAGTACGGTGGTTCTGGAATCTGTAGTGTTTGATCGGCCACTTTTAACTGCTCCTTTTGACGGCTATAAAAAAAGACCTTTTTACCGCTCTATTAAAAGATTTGAGGGTTTTGAACATTTTCAGGACGTGATTAAAAGCGGTGGGCTTCGACGCGCTTTTAATTTCGGCGAACTTAAAGAGGCGATTCGCGCTTATCTTGAAAACCCCCAACTTGATAGAGAGGGAAGAGAGAGAATGCGCAAGGAGCTTTGTTATAAGCTTGACGGCAGGTCGAGTGAGAGGATGGTGGAAGTTATTTTAAGAGAATTATTTTAATTAACCTAAAAGGATCCCAATGAAAATAAGCCCCAAACTCTAAATTCTAATCAAGTTCAAATTTCCAAAATCAAAACTCAAATTTAATCTTTGAACTTTGATTTTTTAGTTTGATTAGAGTTTAGATATTAGAGTTTGGAATTTGCGATTTGGAACTTTTTTAGAAATTAGGATTGAAAGTTAATTATTGTGCCATGTCTCCTCAAAAGACGTTATTTATTGTTTGCTTTCACCCATTAGTGTCCCGAAATATTTTATCGGCGCCGTTTTTTGAGTTGCTGAAAAAAAATTCCGGACTCAAAATTGTGCTTATCGTACACGAGAAGAAAAAGGATTTTTTTGACAAAAATTACGGCGGGGGCAATGTAGTCGTCGAGGGAGTCAAGAGGAATTTAAATGAACTGGATTATTTGTTCAAAGATTTAGCGGCCGCGGCAATTCGGACTCGTTCCCGCAAACTTATCAGGAAAATGAGATTGGGGCATGAGCGCTGGAATGCCTACAAAATTTTTTTCTGGGCGCCCTTGATTCGCCCCTTAATTCCGAAATTGTTTTCCTTAATTGTGCCAAGGAATCGCTACGCCTTTTTATTTGAAAAATACACACCGGCGCTTCTTTTGACAACCGATGTGTTCAATCCGATGGATGTTATTCTTGCCCACGAAGCCAAACATAGAGGTGTTAAGGTTTTAGGCATGGTTCGTTCTTGGGACAACTTAACGGCCAAAGGAGGATTTCGGGTGGTTCCCGACGAGCTTATTGTCAATAATGAAATTATAAAACAGGACGCGATAAAAATTCATGGCGTGTCTGATAGGGTTATTAAAATCGTGGGCATTCCTCACTACGACAAATATTTAGACGGTTCGCCTCTAACGAGAGAAGAATTGTATAAACGTCTGGGGATTGGTTTAGACCGGAAGTTTATTGTCTATGCCCCGGTAGGGAATCGCTTTTTTACTCGTAATACTTTTGACCGTGAGATGGTTCTTATAATACGGGAGATGTTGCCTGACGGGTTTCATTTGATTGTTCGCTGTCCGCCCGGCGACCCGGTGGATTTGGAGGGGGTATCAAAAGACCCTCGGATTATCATAGACCAACCGGGAACGAGATTTTCCGGAAGCGGCGAGAGGCAAATGGATACGGAAATGTCGCCAGCCGACGATGATTGGCTGGTTTCGGTTCTCTATCACTCGGAATTACTTATTTCCGGTTTTACGACCCTAACCGTTGATGCCGCTCGTTTTAATAAACCTGTAATCGTGGTTGGCTTTGACGCAAAAACACCTCTGCCTTATAGGGAAAGCGTCAAGCGCCATCTTGAATTTGAGCATTTCCAGCCGATTCTTAAAAGTGGGGGAGTCAGAATCGCGCACAGCGAAACGGAGCTAAAAAATTTATTTGCTCTGTATCTTAGGAATCCGGAGACCGACGGGGAGAAACGAAAAGCCATGGTGATGAAGCAGGCCTATAAATTGGATGGCAAAGGAAGCGAACGTTTGCTAGAGTGTATAGTTACCGCGTTAGAAATTAACAGTAATCGGTCGGATGTGTAATTTTTTAATTTATCTAAATTGACCTAATTTCTAAATAAATTCCAAATTACAAATTACAAACAATACCAAAATCTAAATTTCAAAATCCCAAACTAGAAATTTTGTTTTGAATTTGTAATTTTGGTCATTGAATATTGTTTGGTATTTGGTGCTTGTAATTTGGAATTTTATATCATGAGTATTAAACAACCAATCATTTTAGGTCTAAAAGTAACCAACCACGATACGGGGGCGGCTTTGATTGCCGGTGGAAAAATCGTGGCGATTGCCGAGGAACGGCTTTGCCGGGTTAAGCATTCCCGGAATATTTTTCCCGCTTTATCAATAGATTATTGCCTTGGCGCTTTGGAAGTTAAGCCGGATGAAGTTGAGCTTCTGGTGATTGACCAAGTGCGGTATCGGACCCAGGAATCCTCACTGCAAATTTTAAGGAATCAGGTTGGGAACCGCTTTAAAAACGCCAAGGTGCATGTTATCAATCATCACGACGCTCACGCCGCCGCGGCTTTTTTCTGTTCCCCGTTTGCTTCCGCCGCGGTGCTTATTGTTGATGGGGCGGGTGAAAGCGTGCGCGATCATTTGGGGGTATTAGGGACGGAAACAGAGACGCTCTATCGCGGTTTCGGCAATAAGATTCAGGAAATTCAGAAAACCACCCACATTCGCGGCATGCTCGGTTTTCCGTCCACGATCGGTATTGGGAAACTTTACTCGTTTATTTCCAACGGTTATCTGAATTTTGGCGATTACAATGAAGGCAAGATGATGGGGCTCGCGCCGTACGGCACGGACGAGATTCTGAAAAAATACCCATTTGAAAATTGGTTTAAGGAAGTCGGCAATCATATTGTTTGCAACCCGCGAATTATTTTTCCCGGCATTGAGCAGGTTAAAGGGGTGCGCCAAAAATTACACTGGCGCGGGCAACTGCTTTGGCTTTGGACTAAGGTCTGGAGCGCCGTTGGGTACTTCGCTTTTGAAAGGGCCGCTCGTTCGCGCGCGCCTCTTATCACCAAACAAAATTTTTTCTCCGACGTTATTTTGAAAGAGCGCCGGCGAGGGAAAAAAGACCAGTTGCCGCAAGATTATTACTCGGCAGCGGCCCACGCCGTTCAGAAAGTACTGGAGGAGGTAATGGTTGCCTGGGGTAAAAAAATCAAAGCAGTGACTAATGAGAATAATCTTTGTGTTTCTGGCGGGGTGGGACTCAACATTGACGCCAACAAACGTTTTCTTGACGATGTCGGCTTCAAAGAGCTCTTCATCCAGCCCGCCGCGTCTGATACCGGTATCGCCCTCGGCTGTGCCCTTTGGGGCGCTCATATGATACTGGGACTGCCCAGATTTTATGAAATGAAATCAGCGGCGCTTGGCCGTTCTTACACAGAAGAAGAAATAAAGTCGGCTTTGGAGAAAGAATCATCCAGAATTAATTTTCGTAAATCGGCCGATGTTGCTACCGATACAGCAAAACTTATCGCTCAAGGTAATATCATAGGCTGGTTTCAAGGTGGGGCTGAATACGGGCCAAGGGCTTTAGGCAACCGCTCAATTATTTGCGATGCTAGAAATCCTAAAATGAAAGATATTGTTAATGAGAAAGTGAAACACCGCGAGAGCTGGCGGCCGTTTGCGGCATCTATTCTCTCCGAACGGCAGCGCGAGTGGTTTGAGCTTGATTATCCAAGTCCTTTCATGCTTCTGGCGGCAAAAGTGCCGAAAGAGAAGAAAGAACTCATTCCTTCTGTTGTTCATGTGGACGGCACTTGTCGAATTCAGGCGGTAACGCCCGAATCCAACCGCCCATACTATGATTTACTCAAGGCCTTTGAGAAAGAAACCGGTGTGCCCCTTTTCTTAAACACTTCCTTCAACGACGCCGGCGAACCAATAGTTGAAACGCCAGAAGACGCTCTTCGTTGTTTTCTTAATACGAAGATTGATTATTTAGTTATGCACGACTACGTTATCTCCAAGCATGGATAAAGCCAGTAATAGAGCCTCTCAAGCGAACGAATTTTCTGAAATAAGTTTTGAGCCGCTATCGCGTTGTGAGCTTTGCCAATCAAGTTCATTTCGGTCCATCGGGAGCTATGACTTGAAAGGTATTGTGCTCCGTTACACTTTATGCGAACAGTGCGGTTTTGTGCAGATGAATCCGGTTACCAGTGAGGCAAGTATGAACCTTTTCTATCAAAAGGAGTATTGGCGCAATATCTCCAAGGGATCTTTGGGAAGGGTGCAACGGAAACAAATTTATCGGGCGAGGCAAATCATAAACTTTACAACCGAACGTTTAAAAAAAATGGATTCAGATGTAGTAAGAGTGCTAGAGATTGGTTCTAGTTTTGGCAATACTTTAGAGATGGTCGGCGGGGTGATTTCTTCGCTCGGGAAAAAGACCGTATTATACGGAATTGAACCGAACGAAGCGATAGCCAAAGACGGTGTTTCTGTTTATAAGCAAATTAAGTTAATCGGGAGAAGTTATCGCGACTTAGATAAGATTCATGAAATATATGATTTTATTATCTTGAGTCATGTTTTGGAACATTTAAGAGATCCTGTCGGGGTTCTGCGATTAATAAGAGAAAAACTAGCATCAGCCGGGTTCATGTATATCGAGGTACCGAATTTTTACGGTCATCAATCTTATCATATATACCATGTCAGCTGTTTTACACCGATATCTCTGAAGTCGGCATTGGCCAACGCCGACTTATCGGGAGAAGTGTTTGCCTACGGAGGAAATCGGCAATTTCCAAAATTCATCGGTGTTATAGCCTATAAACAACAAGGTAAAGGATCAGTAGGGCAGTACTCAGTCGCTGTTGCAAAGGGCAGCGGAGATCCTAGACAGGTTATTGAAAGACGAGCCGCATTCGAGAGGTATTTAGCCTCGAAAAGGAAAACCAATTTCCTTTCCCGCATATTTAGGAAATTCGGCGGAAAGTTCTTGCCAAAATTTTGAGCTCGGATTATTGAAAGATAAATCTCTGCTTTAAGTACCGGTGAAAATGTCACAAGGAATTAATGACCGATTCGGGCTTTTCACCTCTCGCGATATGTTCAAAATTTTTGACGGCAAACATCATCGCCGCTTCATAGGTTTCTTTAGCTGCGCCGGCGACATGGGGGGTGATAATTACGTTTTTAAGCGAGAGCAGCCTCGCATCAATCTTTTTTTTGTCGGTTACGACATCAAGACCAAGACCCCCAAGTTTGTCCTCTTTAAGCGCGGCATACAAGGCCTGGTCATCGATGAGTTCAGGTCGCGCGGTATTAATGAGAATTACCCCCTTTTTCATTAAACCAAATTCCTTTTTTCCTATTATGCCGGCTGTTTGCGGGTTATTTCTAAGATGAAGAGTTATGATGTCAGAGTTTTCTATAAGTTCATTGAGAGGGGATGAGTTTGGCACTGGCTTTATATCGTTAATTAAGATTTTCGCGCCAAAGCTTTGTAATCGTTCCGACACTTTTGATCCGATGTTGCCGTAGCCAATAATACCGACTGTTTTTCCATGAAGCGTATTAAGGTTCATTCCATAATCCTGGTCCATACCTTTCCCTTGGCGTCCCCGCTCGAGGTTCCCCGGTAAACCGCGCAAAACCGCCAGAATTAAAAGGATGGTGTATTCAGCTACAGCGATGGCGTTTGCGCCGCCATTATTAGCGACTGGTATTCCTTTTTTTGTTGCGCCTTCCACATTAAACTTATCATAACCGGAACTTAGGAGCTGGATAAGTTTAAGCCGGTTCCCGTAAAGGTGTTCAGGTAAATACTTGCCGCTCGGAGTGAAAATGGCGATATCAGTCTCCTTTAAGGCACGCTCGAATTGGCTGTCGGGGGCGGAGAAGGGCAGTCGCTCAACAGTGAAAGATTTTGGAATTAGATCAATGAGAAAATCGACGTATTGGCGTGGCAGTTTGTCTTTATATGAGAAAACAGTTTTCATTTCTTAAGTTAAAGATCGATGATACTATAGCATGAAAGGAGATTGTAATCGCATCTTTTTTTCGGTTGCGAAATGTCATTATGATTAGTTATATCCAGATGGTGGGCAATTTCGATGAAAAAATTAAAAACGTCAGCCGACGCCTTAGGCGGCGTTTTTTTAGCCCGCTACAAGGCTTGGTAGAAGGATTTTTTGCTTTAGTCTGGTCAATGCTTCCCTTAAAAATTAAGGCAAACCTTCTTGAGAAGGATTCATGTTTCAGTCGGCTTAACTGGCAGAGGGGCCATATCCTTATGGGAGTTAATTCCTATCAAGCAATGAGACGTTTGGATGCCCTAAAAAGCGAACCTTATACGGCGGCATGGATAGAAAATGACATTATGGCGGGTGATGTTTTTTATGACATCGGCGCTAGCACCGGCCCCTTTTCGCTATTGGCCTTTGCCAGTACAGGCGGGAAGGCCAAGGTTTATGCATTCGAGCCGGTGGCGTCATCATTTGCTTTGCTTGTTGGAAACGTTTCAATAAATGATGCCTCAGGTCTAGTGGTGCCGCTTAAAATCGCTCTCGCAGATCGAACAGGATTCACGTCTTTTGCTTACGGCAGTTTGTCTGCCGGGACCACTAAACACCCGGGTCTTTTACCGCCAACCGCTTTCGGGATATTGAAAAATCTTGGAACCAGGGAAATTTTTTCCGAACTGATGTATGTATGGGCCTTGGATGATTTTGTTGAGAGGGCCAAAATTTTATTACCAACCCATGTAAAAATTGATGTTGACGGGTCAGAGGTCGGAGTGCTTTCTGGCGCAAGAAAAGTGCTTTCTAATCCGAATTTAAGATTGGTTCAGGTGGAGGTTAGAAAGGGAGACGGTGGAACGGTGGAAGGGGTGTTTACAATAATGAGAGACGCGGGATTTAAATTAATAGCCAAATATAGGGATGAAAGTCAACGAGCGGCCGATTATTTGTTTCGGCGAACGTAAATAAATTTGATGTCTGACAGCAACAGAGAAAAAAAAATTGTTTTTTTTGTCAAATCCGTAAGGTTCCTTCGCTACTTCAAGAGCGTGCTCACGGCATTTCTCGAAATGGATTACAGAGTGACCGCGGTCTTTGATGCAAGTAAAATTGAGCCGGTCTCGGACGATTCGCTGAAGAATCTTCAAAGCAGATTCCCTTTTTTTGCGTGGAAAAATGGTCCTCTTAGAACTGATATCTTTAGGCGTTTGGTTATCGCTAGTCGTAATATTCTTAACTATCAGTTTCTATTGCGCAGGGGGGTGGTGGCGTGGCGTTTGAAAAGGCATTTTGATTACTTGCCGATTTTCTTGCAGAAATTTATCCTCATAGTAACACCTTTCGCAAAAGTGTTAATTAAATCCGGCGTGGCTGAATTCGTATGTCGGTCTGTGGAAAAAATTGTTCCTCCAGATGAGGGTATTACGTCTTTTTTACGATCTTTGAAATCCGACGCTTTAATTGTTTCCTACCGAAGCTTTCCTTGCTTGTCGCCGGATATAGATTATGTCAAGTCTGGTATGGCTTTGGGCATCCCGACCACAATTATTATCCCTTCTTGGGATCAGCCGACCACTAAGTCCCTTATCCAAATCATTCCGGATAAGGTTTTTGTTTGGAACGAAGAGCACGCATCTGTTTTATCGCGTGAACACGCCGTACCGCGGAATAAAATTGTTATATCTGGCGCACCCCAGTTTGACGTTTTTTTTGAACGCAAAACCCCCTTTCGTTCCATCAATGATTTTTTAAGCATTTATAGGATTACGGCAGGACCTCCTTTTGTTCTATACATTGCGTCGTCTGGTGAGCGAGATAGCGCTCTGGTAAAGGAATTATCACTAACTTTAAGCAGTAATTCTGATGGGGCGCTTCAATCGATAACTATCCTGGTACGGCCGTATCCGGGAAGAGAAAACTGTTTTGCTGACCTTAAACTTCAAAATGTTAAAGTTTTACCTGCTCCTCTGGAAGGCCGCCGCTCGCTCGATGATGATCAAGATTTTTTCGATGCCATCTACCATTCTTTTGCGACAATTGCCCTGTCTAGCACGGCTTTACTGGATACCATTGCCATAGGTCGTCCGTCTATTATGTATTTTGATAAACGTCATAAAGAAATCCAAAGCGATGCCCATTTGGAGACGCTTTATCGAAGCGGCGCTTTTTACACGGCCTATAATCTTACGGAACTTATGCCAGTTCTTAAGAGGATTAATGCCGGGGATGATTTTTTGCGGGAGAAGCGACATGATTACATTTGCAAATTTATTAGGCCGCAAGGTTCGACTAAGAGTGCGGCGGCGGTGGTAGTTGAGGAAATTGGCAAGCTGCTTTCTTCGCGTGTTAATTAATTTTTTTATGAAGACCATATTAATTCCAATAAACAGCAATTTTTTTGCCAGGAACTTTCTTCGCACCGACGCTTTCAAGATTCTTAAGGCGAGACAAGATTTGCGGGTTGTTCTTTTGGTGCCGCCGTCCAAACTTTCTTACTACCGCAAGGAATTCGGGAGCCAACAGGTCATTGTTGATAATCTGGCATTAACCAGAGACAGCGCCGTTGAGAATTTCTTTCGTTTTTTGGAAAGGAACAGTATTGTTACCAATCGAGTGAAAATGGACCAAATCACGGCTCTTTATAAGAGGAAGAAGGAGCCGGTTCTTAAGGCGACAATCCGGTTTTTGTTGCGTCTTGTTAATTTCTTGGCCGCGCGAGCCCTTTATTATTTTGGCCACCTCGGCATGTCTTGGAGATTCCTTGTCAGATGGCTCTACAGTTTAGTGCCGACACATTACTACGTCCAGGTCTTTGCCGCCTACAAACCCGATTTGATTTTTTGTCCCACTTTGGTGTGGCATGAGGACTACTGTCTTATCCGGGAGGCCAGAAAGTCGGGTGTCAAAACGGCCGGCATGATTTTTTCCTGGGACAGTTTTTACAGCAAGACATTTTTTTTGGCCTACCCGGGCCATCTTTTTGTTCAGACGCCGGAAATCGCAAATCAGGCCAAACAGCTTGCAAATTATCCGTACGAAATAGATGTGGTCGGTTTTCCTCAATACGACAGTCATTTTCAGAAGCGGGGAATAATTCCTCGCGCCGAGTTTTTAAAACAATTTGGAGCGGACCCGGCGAAAAAATTGATTCTTTACGCCTTCTCCGGCAAAGCGGGACTGGATATTGAGTTTGATGTTTTGGATATTATGGCCAAGGCGATTAGAAGCGGAGAAATTAAAGGCGCGCCTGAAGTTCTCATCCGACCGTACCCGCGCTTTGATTTTTCGGAGGCGAAATTAAGCGATTTGAAGCGCCGCTATGGATTTAGAGCGGCCGCCTCCACTTCGAATATCGGCGCTGATTCCTCCGCTGATTGGGAGATGGATGACAGGGCCATTTCGCTTTTAGTCAACAGCTTGGCGCACGCCGATTTGATAATCACCATGTACTCAACGTTTTTTATTGAAGGGGCAATTTTCAACAAGCCCTTAATTGCCGTCGGCTTTGACGGGTTTAAGACGCGGCCATATCCCTTGTCCGCCAAGCGGTTTTTTAATTGGGACCATCTCAAGGATTTAAAGGCGCAGGGCGGCATATCAATTGTTTCCTCAGCGGAGGAGTTTATTGCCGCGATTAATCGGTCATTAGCCGAACCGGCGTATCTAGCGGCGGGGCGAGGGCGAATCGTCAGCGAGCACTGCTATTTTAAGGATGGAATGTCGGGGAAACGCCTGGCGGAGGCCCTGATTAAGGCCTTGCCAAGACAACAATGACAATCAAGAATAAATTATTCTCTATCTTCAAATGGACGCACGGTAAACTTTTCGGAAGAAATCTGGGCGCTATCCCATTTTTAAGATTGCTCAAAAGGGCGACTTTTAAATTGCTTAAGCCCCGCGGCATAGTGCCGGTTTCGGTTTTCGGAGGCCGGCTTTTTATTGATTCAACGGATGACGCGGGCGGAGTGGATTTGCTTCTTCACGGTGTCTACAGCCCATTTGAAACTGAAATTATAAAAAGAATCGTTAAACCGGGGATGATGGCTGCCGACATCGGAGCTCATATCGGTTACTTCACGCTGCTTTTGGCAAAACTTGTGGGCCCGGAGGGCCGGGTGCACGCCTTTGAGCCGGAGCCGGCCAACTTCAAACTGCTTTCTAGAAATGTTGAGGAAAATAAATTAGCCAATGTGACTTTATACAACCTGGCGCTTTCGGACCAGGAAGGGACGCATGAACTTTATTTGGATGCCTCCAATCTAGGCAACCCGTCATTTTCAGAAAGAAACCTTCCCCCGGGCGCTAAAAAAGGGAGTGTCTCGGTCAGAACCGGTAAGTTGGATAATGTGATTAAAACGTTTGATTTTATTAAAATTGACGTTCAAGGGGCGGAGGGGTTGGCGCTTGCCGGCGCCGCCGGCACTCTTAAGGGCGTTAAGGCCATAGTTATGGAATTTTGGCCCTACGGCCTTCGAAACCAAGGCACCAACCCTCTTCAATTGCTGGAATACCTGATGTCTTTTGGCTTTTCCCTTTATGTAATGAGCGAGGCAAAAAAAGAGTTAAAGAAGAAGTCGCCGGCGGAATTATTGAATGTCTCCCGAAACAGGCCTGGGGGGAAGGGTTGGGCTGACGTTCTTTGTTACAAAGGCGCTCTTCGGTAGGGAGTCCAAATGCAATTCAACGAGCCAATAAAATTTTTCTTTTACGCGGGGCTGTTACTGCTTGCGAGCCCCGTTCTTTTGTTATGGGCTCGTTTCAGAAAAGGCAAATTAAGACCGACCGCGCCGAAGATTTTGGTCATACCGGTTCTAACCAGAGTCGGAGATTTAGTAAGCGCTACGCCGGTCTTTCGGGAGATTAAGATAAAGTATTCCAAAAGTTATTTGACCGTGATTTCTGCCGGCAAGGCCATTGGGGTTTTGGAGAATAATCCTAGAATTGACGAACTCATTAATATCAATAAAGAGCCGTTCCGGGGTCTCTTTGGCCGGGGCCGGCTTTATCTTCACTTGATGAAAAAGGGGTTTGACTTCGCTTTCACTTTGCCGCCCTCTCCGTTCGGTTCTCTGCTCGCATTGAGTTCTTTGGCGCCGTTTAGAGTTAAGACCGTTTTTCCCAGCCGGTCAATGGCCGAGAGATTGACCGATTGGCTTAATACCGAACTGAAGCCCTACAAGGCGGGAGAATTTTTACCCGGCCATTATTTGTCTTTACTTCAAACGGTGGGTATTAACGGGGCCGATGTAGTAAAAGAGGTCTTTATTACCGCTGAAGGTGAAAAAAAGGTCAGCGAGTTTCTTGCCTCTAACGGCATTTCTGGTGGCGATTTTCTTGTCGGTATCGCTCCTTCCGCCGGTTCAAAAAGAAAAGAGTGGCCGATGGAAAGATTCGCGGTCGTGGCAGACGCGCTGGCGGAGAAATTCAAGGCCAGGGTTGTTATAATAGACGGCGCGGCGGGTAGAGAAAAAGCCGGCAAGTTTCAGTCAATGATTAAGGGCAGCCGAACGGCCTTCGCGGCGGTTGATTTTAACTTGAGAGAGTTGTCGTCGCTTATGAAAAGATTGTCGCTTTTCATATCGGTTGATACCGGTCCGATTCATATCGCCGAGGCGCTTGGCGTGCCGGCGGTAGATATTTTGGGCACGGAGACCCCGGGGGAAATGGCGCCGCGCTCTGTCCGTTGTTTAGTCCTTCAACCAAGAGGGGTGCCGCCGGTTTTTTCGGTTACCGGAGTGGTGGGCGCTCTTAATCGCGCCAGAGAGGCGGTGCTGTCAATAACCGTTCTAGATGTGCTGGGCGCGGTTGATGAATTGGTTAAAAGAGGCGCGATAAAAATTAAAAATTAAAAATCATAACTCAAACATAAAATATTTCTTTGTTTTACGCTTTACGCTTTTAGTTTTAAGTTTATATTATGCGCTTGCCCTATTTTTTAAAGAAATCGCTCCAAATCTCGGAAAAGCTTTTTCGCCCTTACATCGGCCGATTTTTCCTGCTGGCCGGCGTCGGTTTTTTGACCGGTTTTGCCGACAGCGTGGGTATTTCTCTTCTCATACCGCTTTTCGCTTTTTTTGTCGGTTCAAGCGAGGCCGTGCCGAGCACCTTCGCTACCGATTTTGTTCAAGGCCTTTTTAGCCGTTTTCACATTGATTTAACTTTCCAATTGCTTCTTATCATCGTTGTGTCGGTCTTTATTTTTAAAACCGCTTTTCTGGCTTTTTTCGGCAGTTTGCGCATCAAAGCCACCGTCGCTTATTATCGAGACGTCCAAAAGAAAATTTTTAAAGAGACCCTTTCCGCCGATTATCGCTATCTTTCGGGAGAGAAAGCCGGCCGTTTGGTGAGTTTGCTCACGACCGACGCCAAACAAAGCGTCCGGCTTTTGGACAATTTAATCGGTTTGGTTTTCATCTTCACTTCCGTGGCGGCTTATCTCGCGGTGGCTTTTTCGTTGTCGGCGAGCATCACGCTGGTCACTTTAGCGGTGGGTTTTGCGGTTCTGCTTCTTTTCCGGCCGGCGGTTCGTCTGATTCGCAGTTATACCAGAGAGCTCATCGCTTTACGCCACGAGCTTTTTCAATTTTTAAACGAGAGTATTTTAGGCCTTAAAACGATTAAAGCGATGAGCGTGGAGGAGGCCCTCATCAAAAAATCTTCCGAGTGGCTTCAGCGTACGGAGAAAATTGAAATGAAACGCCAGTACGTGAAATTTTTCAGCAAGACGGCGCTGGAACCGATTACGATTTTTTACATTCTGGCGGTTTTTTCCATCTCTTATTTTTATTTGGATTTCAACATCGTGAGTTTTATCGCCATTGTCTATATCATCCAGAAGATTTTCAGCAATGTTGAGAAATTGCAATCGGCGATTCATCTTATGAACACGGAATTGCTTCACGCCGTGGCGGTTACCGACCTGCTCTCTCAGATTGCCTTAAATAAAAAGGAGCAAACCGGTAGCCGCCCGTTTGCCCTCAAAGAAGGTCTGGAGTTTAGAAATGTCGGTTTCAGCTACGCCTCGGGGCGCGGTTTCGTTAAAGATGTGTCGTTCAAAATTAAAAAGGGAGATTATGTCGGTATTGTCGGCCGCTCCGGTTCCGGTAAGACGACCATCGTTGACCTATTGCTTCGGCTGCTGGTGCCGGACTCGGGCGCGATTTTAGCGGACGGGATTGATGTCAAAGATTTAGATTTGAATTCGTGGCGGCAGAATGTCGTTTATGTGCCGCAAGACGCTTTTCTTTTCAATGATACGGTTTTAGCCAATATTTCTTTTTACGACGGTGCTGTGGGGCGGGCGGAAGTGAGCGAGGCGGCAAGGTCGGCTCACATTCTTGAAGTAATCAATAAATTGCCAAAAGGGTTTGACACGCCGATTGGCGAGCGCGGCACCGCTCTTTCCGGCGGCGAGCGCCAGCGCGTCGCTTTGGCCAGAGCGCTTGCCAGAAAGCCGGCTATTTTGGTTTTGGACGAGGCGACTAGCGCCGTTGACGTCCATTCGGAACAACTCATACAAGAGACCATCAAGCATTTGCGCGGTAAGACGACGGTCATCGTCATCGCCCACCGGCTTTCTTCTGTTTTGGATGCCGACAAAATTATTACTATTGACGGGGGGCGGGTGATTGAAGAAGGCCGGCCCGCCGATTTGGCCAAAATCCCCGGCTCTTATTTAGCCCAAGCGATTGCCGCCGGCGCTCGCGGTGCTTCTCTATGGTTGCCAACAGAATGAAAACGATTTTTATCGCCATTTTAAACGGGGTGGAGGGCAAAAATATTCTCCGTTCCGCGGTGTATAAGACCTTGAAGGCGAAAGGGGACTGGCGCATCGTCTTGCTTTTCCGAAGCAAAACGCTGGCTTCCGTCTACGAAGCGGAATTCAAAACCCCCGGCACTTTTTTTGAGCTCCTGCCGCCTATTAAAAAATTGCTCCCGGAGAGAATTTTCTCCCGCCTGAAACTTTATCTGCTCCGCAGTAAGACCACGGACTTGCACCGGCAGACCCACCTGGAAGAAACCGGCAATTACCCGATTTATTTTTTAAGTTTATCATTCAACAGAATTTTCGGCCGGGCGTTTGTTCGCCGCGCGGTTCGTTTTTTGGACGAGCGGCTAATTCGCCAAAATAATCTCACTCCGCTTTTTGAAAAATATCGGCCCAACCTGGTCTTTCTCGCCGACCTCTTTAATGATTTGGAAGCGGCCATTCTTCGGGAGGCCAAGCGGCAAAAGATTCCCTCCGTCGGCTTGGTGAACACTTGGGACAGAATTACCACCCGCTGGCTGATTAGGATTCTTCCCGACTATTTTATTGCGTTCAATGAGATAGTAAAGGCGGAGCTCGCGGAGTATGACGATTTTCCTCTTGATAAAATTTATGTTTCCGGCACGGTTCAGCACGACCATTTGGTCAGCGGCGAGTTTAGCAGTCGGGAAGAATTCTGCCGCCGTCTTGGCATTGATTCAGCGAGTAAGATTTTGGTCTACGCGCCTCTCGGGAAGTTTTTTGACCAATCAAGGCCGGAGCTTGATAAATGGCTGGTTCGGATTTTAAGCGAACGGGCGACGGAAGGGAAATTCGGGCAAGAGAAACTCACGATTTTAGTCCGATTCCATCCCAACGACCTGGTTGATTTGGGCGAGTGGCCGAATTTGCCGAATGTCGTCTACAGCCGGCCGGGGCTTAAGTTTACTTCCGCTCTTTCGGATAAAGTGTTTAGTCGGACAAGGGGGCAGAATTGGGACTTGACCTTTGAGGACCTGACGCTCCTTCGCGACACTCTTTATCAAAGTGCCCTAGTCATTTGCTATTACACCTCTTTTTCCATTGATGCGGCGGTTTTAGACAAGCCGGTTATCAATGTGAATTTTGGCGTGAAAGACGGGCAAATTACTAAGACCCCCCATTCTTATTACGCGTCCGTTCATTATCAAAAAGCCGCCCGGACCGGCGGCATCAAGTTGGCGGCCGACGAAGAAGAATTTTTCGCCGCCATCACAAATTATCTTGCCAATCCCGCTCTTGATAGGGAAAAAAGACGGCAATTGGTTTCGGAGCAATGTTTCAAACTAGACGGCCATTCCGGCGAGAGAGTGGCGGAGTATCTTCTAAAATTTCTAAATCCTAAATCCTAGTTTCTATAAATTAGTATCATTCGTATGAATTAGTAGATTGGCATCGCTACACTTTGAAACGTCTTGACATCACTGGGAGTTTAATATAGCGTATCGGCCTATACGGTACAGTTTTTAACTATGGTTTTAGGCAGAAAAACCTTTGATTTCAACAATCTTTTCACCTTTGAGATGGCCAATAACCACCAGGGGCAGGTTTCGCATGGCCGGCGGATTATTCAGGAAATGGCGGCGGTGGCCAAAGAGTTTGGACTCAAAGCGGCGGTGAAATTACAGCTTCGCGATTTAGATACTTTCATCCACCCCGCTTACAAAGAACGGCAGGACTTAAAACACATTCCTCGTTTTATTGCCACGCGGCTTTCCCGCGATGAATTTTCTTATTTAGTGGAAGAGACGAAACGCGCGGGGCTTATCACTATGGCAACGCCTTTTGATGAAGCGTCAGTGGATTTTTTAAGCAATCTGGGCGTGGAGCTCGTCAAAGTTGCGAGCTGTTCGGCGAAGGATTGGCCCTTACTTCAAAAAATCGCCGAGGCCGGCAAGCCAGTCATCATCTCGGTGGGCGGCCTTACTTTGAAGGAGGTAGACAATGTAGTGAGTTTCTTTGAGCATAGGGGCGTTGATTTCGCGCTGATGCATTGCGTCGCCGTGTATCCCACTCCGCCGGAGGATATGTTTATTCGCCAGATTGAAATTTTTAAGAATCGCTACCCGCATTTAACTGTTGGTTTTTCTACCCACGAACCGCCCGAAGATACTCTGATGGCCGGTTTGGCCTACGCCAAGGGCGCTCGGATTTTTGAAAAACATGTCGGCCTGCCCACCGAGACCGTAAAGTTAAACGCCTACTCTGCCAATCCGGAGCAGATTAGAAATTGGGTCGGGGCGCTTAAAAGAGCGGAAGCGGCTTGCGGCGAGCATTTGCCGGAGCGGCTCATCTCCCTTAAGGAGCAGGAGGACTTGAAGTCCTTGGAACGGGCGGTGTTTACCAAAGGAGCGCTTCGCAAGGGACAGACCATCAGGCGCGATGATGTCTTCTTCGCGATGCCCACTCTTTCAGACGAGAATCTGCGGAGCGGCGAGTTTCGCGAAGGACTTCTTACAGAGCGCGATTATGCCCCGGGCGAAGCGATTTCTCGCGCCGTTCTGCCAAAGGAATTTAAGACGAAGGAAGTCATATATGCCACGGTTCATAAAGTCAAGGGAATGCTTAATTTGGCAAAAATCCCCCTGTCTCACGAATTTGCCGTGGAGATTTCGCATCACTACGGCTTGGAAAAATTCCACGAAGTGGGCTGTGTTATCATTGACTGCTTCAATCGCGAGTATGCCAAGAAATTGGTGATTCAACTGCCCGGCCAATTTCATCCGACTCACTACCACAAACAAAAAGATGAGACCTTCCAAGTGCTTTGGGGTTCAATGGAAGTGGAAATAGAAGGCCAAAGAAGGGTTATGCGCCCGGGCGAAGTCGTTTGGGTGCCAAGAGGCGTATGGCATGGCTTCAAAACCGACACCGGCGTGATTTTTGAAGAGGTTTCAACGACGGCCAAGGAAACCGCCGGCGATTCTTTCTATGTTGATAAAGAAATTTCCAAGAAATCCAGAGAAGACAGGAAGACCAAACTTATGAATTGGGGGAGGCACCAGTTTGACTGATTCAAATATTGCCTTTGTCATACAAACTTTGGTGTGGATAACTTCATCGCACCAAATATAAGTATATGTTCTAATATTAGGGACATAAATTCCATCCCCCCTGTCATTTTAGTCCAATGTCAAAGGCGGGAGGGGTTTTATTATTTCTAATGTTAAGCGATGAAGATAGATTTCAAGTTGATGCGCGATAATCTCCGCGCTTTTTTAACTGCTGTTATCAGCGGAATCTTGTTTATCGGTATGTCAGTTTTTGCCGCTACAACCATCAGTACTAGCATACAAACGGACGGAACTCTCTCTGTTACAGGTGCTGCGGTGAATTATGGAGATTTGACTACCGGAGGCGATCTCTATGTAAATGGCGCAGATTTCAGCTTGGGTACCGGTAGCGCGACAACCACACTCACCGTATCGTCTGCTCGTCTCGGTGTTGCCTCCACAACCCCGTGGGGTCTTTTCTCTATAGAGTCCGACAATAGCAGTGTTGGTATCAATCCGATTTTTGTCGTTGGTGATCAAGGAACCTCAACACCGCTTTTTATTATATCGGGCAATGACGGGCGAGTGGGGGTTGGCACATCGTCTCCGGGCGTCAGGCTTGGGGTTGCCGGGGACATTAATGCGAATATTGTTTATGGCGACACCCTTGTTGCCACTTCAACAACGGCCACTTCTACGCTGAAGGGCGGTTTAACGGTAGATACGAGCACGCTTGTTGTGGACTTTTCTTCCAATAGTGTTGGCGTCTCGTCATCGTCACCGTTCGTTGCTCTCGGTGTTACTGGCACAACCACATCAAGCTGGGGGGCAATTCTCGGGCTGAACGGCGCTCCGATTAACCAGTTGCGTTTCGGCACATGCACTTACAATCCGGCCGTTTCCCTCGCGGCAAGTTCCACGCTAAGCACAAACTGCACTGGGGCGACGGGAGTAAACACATCGGACCGTGTCTTTGTAACGCCAGTATCACTTGAGATAGGGTTGATAATGACAAGCGCTTCTTCCACAGCAGATAATGTTATACAAGTGAGCGTTATGAATACCGGAAATAGAGAACCATCAGCCGGATACGGTACTGCGGTGACACCCGCATCTGCCACTTGGTTTTGGATGGCTATCAGATAATTTTCTTTTTTCCTGCAACCTATAAAGATAATCTATATGATGAAGCTTAAAAGTTTTTTTACGTTTCTTGCTGTTTTACTTGGTTTGCTTCCGGCAATGATACTGTCTGCCGCTTATAATGATGTTTCCTTGACAACCGACGCTCGCATTACTGTCGGCAGTGAGACGCTTACTGTGTCGGGTTCAACCGCGAGTGTTGCGTCCATAGTCGTCACCGCAAATAATTTTCAGGTTGCTCTCCAACCCGGTTCCTCAATAACAATTACTTCTAACAGTGCCACCGACCTCAATTATTCCACGGGCGGGGCGAGTGTTGAAGCCACGGTAACCTGTTCCAGCTCATCCTCTTCACTAGCTCTTTCAAGTCCCGTACTTGCAACTACCGTTACTGTGACACTTGGGGGAACGTGCACGCCAGCGTCTTCCAGTTCAAACCCGGTCGGTGGCGGTATCATTTCGTCGGGCGGTGGCGGGTTGTCTATCCCTCCCGTTGCACCAACCCCAGCTAAAATTCAAGCGACAATTCCGCCGATGGCTAGCGGACCAGCAATTTCGGCGGTTTTTACCAAAACTCTTTCATTTGGCTCCCGAGGCAGTGATGTCACTCGTTTGCAGACACTTTTATCCGGCGATTCATCGATTTACCCCGAAGGAACAGTTAGCAGTTATTTTGGTCCAGCCACTAAGCGAGCCGTTGGTCGTTTTCAAGAAAAGTACGGAATCGCTAAACCAGGCGAGTCGGGTTATGGCACAGTTGGGCCGAAAACAGGAGCGAAGCTGGCTGAGACATTCGGAGGTATTTCCGGGACTGCCGGTGAAGAAAATGCACCAGCTAAGGAATTACCTTTGCCCGTCGGTATTTTTACGAAACCTTTGCGCCTCGGCGTCATCAATCCAGAGGTGAAATTACTTCAAGTTACTCTTAATCTGGATTCCGCCACTCGTTTGATTGAATCGGGAGTTGGTTCACATGGTAATGAGTCAGATTATTTTGGCGCGCTTACTGAAAAAGCGGTTCAGAGATTTCAGGAGAAATATGGAATCGCTAAACCGGGCGAGTCGGGTTATGGCACAGTTGGGCCGAAAACAAGAGCCCAGTTGAATAAGATAATTGGAAGATAATCCTTTTTACTCGCTTATTACCACCCGCACACCTTGTGTTCCGTGTTTATCTTCTTTAGCATCTACACGTGCTATATGAAATAACCAGTATCCTAAAGGGCAAAAGTTTGCTTCGCACCCTTATGAATGCCGAGGCGGCGAATTTTTCTTTGAGCGGTAAAGTATTGGATATCGGCGGCGGCCAAGGGCCAAGCTACTTGGAATTTTTTAAAAAGGGAGAGTATTTTCAATATGAGAGTTTGGATATTAGCCATGAAGCGGGGCATATCGGCCGCAGGAGAATTGATATTGAAAAAGAGAAATTACCGTATGGAGACGCTGTCGCAGATTCGGTCTTGATGTTTAACATCCTTGAGCATATTTACAACTATCGCCACGTGGTTGCCGAAGCAAGGCGGGCTTTGAAAGCCGATGGGCGACTCTTTGGCTTTGTGCCGTTTCTTTTAAATTATCACCCCGACCCACACGATTATTTCCGCTATACAAACGAATCGCTCCAAAAGATTTTTACAGAGGCCGGTTTTAAAAATATTTCCATAAAACTAATCGGCAAGGGGCCATTTTTCGTTAACTTCAATAATCTTCTTGGCATAGCCCGACCTCTTCGTTTTCTCCTCGCCCTACTTTTTCCACTGTATTATCTAGCCGACTACATTTTCCTTAAACTCCGCCCCTCTGCCCGCGACCGCTACCCCCTCGGCTACTTTTTTGTTGTGAAGATTTAAAATTTAAGTTTAATAATCCTCCCTCGGGTGTCAACCTGCCAGGTTGAGGCGCGAATACTTGGAGTGCCGAAAGACCTTTTGAGCTGTTTTGTGAGCGAAGCGAAACAAAAGAGCCAAAAGGTATACTGCTCCTGTAAGGAGGACATATTTTTATGTCTTAAAATAAAGACATATCGTGTCACCATAATCCTGTATATTAATCAAACATTGACGGCTTGACACGATTAGCGTTACTGGTAATCTGCTCCTCCAGAGTTAGGTTCAGTTAAGTACAAAACAGCAACTACAAATCCGGAGGTTCTAGATGATACCCAAAGCGATTGTTTTTGATTTTGACGGCGTTTTGACGGTTGGCGGCGAGGGATTGAAACAGCAGGCGTGGGATATTCTAGCGTTGCCCTGGCATGAAGCCAGTGTTGCCAGATTATCGGCTAAACGGCAGAAAATTTCTGGCGGGAAAAGGTCTCGCTACGATATTCTGGAAGAGACATTTATGGCGTTTGGAGGAAGTGAGGTGGATATTCTCACGGCCGCTTACGCCGACTGTTACAACTCCATTGTTCAGCAACTTCTGGAAAAAAGCGGCATGCCGGAAGGCACCGTTGAGGTTTTGGAAGAACTATCCAAACTCTGCCCGCTTTTCGTGAATTCCGCTACGCCGGAGAAGGCGGTGGAGGAAAGTGTTGTTAAGTTTGGCGTCAGGAAATATTTTACTGGAGTGTACGGACAACCAACCGGTAAGGTGGACAATCTGAAACGCGTGCTCGCGGTTGCCAACCAGTTGCCGGGTCCTCTGGATGTGCTACCGCGCTCAATCGTCTTTGTGGGCGATGGCAACAATGACCGCAAGGCGGCGGAGGAATTCGGCTGTCGTTTCATCGGAATCGCTAACGATTGGAATAAATGGGGAATTGGTGAGGCACCGGATTTTCCTGTTGTAGCCGATATCCGGTCTGTGCCGGATATTGTTGAGACCTTTCGCGATTGAGCAGACTCTTGAGTTTTTTCAATGAAATTATGATTTTTTCCAAACCGCCGCTTTATTGTGCGACGGTTTTTTCTTTGTTATGATTTGCCAGTCAATATTGTTCTAAATTTGTATGATAAAAGTAAAAATCATTGGCGCTGGTTCTATTGGTAATCATCATACTCAAGCGTCGAGGGCGATGGGTTGGGACGTGACGGTTACGGATGCCGACCCGAAAGCGCTGGAGCGGATGCGGACGGAAATTTACCCGAAAAGATACGGCGCTTGGGACGAGACGATAAAACTTGTTGAAGCCGGTGAACAACCGCGCGGCGGCTTTGACATAATTTACATTGGCACCCCGCCCCATGTCCGGATGAAAGTGGCGATTGAGGCCATCAAAGAAGAACCGAAGGTTCTCCAGCTGGAGAAACCCGCCGCCTCGCCGACTTTGGAAGGGGTGAAAGAATTTGTCGCGGAAATGAAAAAACATCCAAATACCGCCGTAATTGTCGGTTTTAATCACATTGTCGCCGACAACACTAATACCGTTCATAAAATTATTAAAGAAAATAATTTAGGCAAGTTGCTTGCTTTGGAATCAGGCGTCAGAAGTCATTGGGGAAATATTCTAAAGGCCCACCCGTGGCTTAAAGGTCCAGAAGACACATATTTGGGATATTGGAAAAAGGGAGGAGGAGCAGGAGGCGAGCATTCGCACGCCTTAAATCTTTGGCAACATTTTTCTCATGAGCTTGGTTTTGGGCGAGTGATTGAGGTGCAAGGAATGTTTGATTATGTAAAAGAAAACGGCGCCGATTATGATAGGCAATGTCTGCTTAATTTGAAGACCGAAAAAGGTTTGGTGGGGCGCGTGGTGCAGGATGTGTTGACCGACCCGAAAAAGAAATGGGTTGATTTGCGGTTTGAAAACGGGTCTGTTGAGTGGTGGAATGATGTTACTAAAACTACCGACGAGGTGATTGTGAATGTAAGAGGCAAGGAACAACAAAAAATTGTTATTGAAAAGACCCGCACCGAGGAATTTTTGAAGGAGGCACAACATATCGCCGATTTACTTTCCGGCAAAATAAAAATCAGTGATTCCCCAATCCGTTTTGAGCGAGGAATGGAAACCTCCGTAGTTTTAGCCGCTGCTCATGAATCCTACGCCAAGAGGTTAACCATGAAAATTGATTACTCCACATTTCGTTGATTTATTATTTAAAGATGATTCTAAATTTACACATGTTATTTATATGAATGTGCTGGCAATTATTCAGGCCCGTGGGGGTTCAAAGGGAATACCGGGCAAAAACATTAAACCGCTTTGCGGGAAACCATTGATTGCGTGGACCATTGACGCGGCGCGGTAAATCAATTGGCCTTCTGGAGCACGCTTTGAATTGGCTTTCGGAAAAAGAAGATTACAGGACCGACATCGTGGTTCAGCTTAAGCCAACCAACCCTCTTCGGACAGCCGAAACGATAGACAAGTGCGTGGAGTTGTATAAAGAGAGCGAGGATATTGATGCCGTTATTACTGTCGTCAAAGCGTCAATCCATCCTCTCAAAACTTGGAAGTTTGACGGCGAATTTGTTTTGCCGTTTGTGCCGGAAAATGTTTTTGGCATAAAAGAAGCCGCCAAGACAGCGCGCCAGAAATTGCCAGCAGCGTATGGTAATAATTCCTGTGTCCACGTGATAAATCCCAAGACGATTCTGGAGAAACACTCCTCAGTCGGCACGAAAGTTAAAGGCGTTGTTTTGTCACGCGAAGAATCAATTAACATTGACGAGCCGCTTGATTTTGATGTTGCCGAAATTATTTTAAGGAAACGATTAGGTTTGTGAGCAGAAATATATTCTGATGTTCTTGAGAACACTAGAATATACCAAGCTTATATTTAGTTGTTGGAGTTTTTTTATTGAGTATGACAACCACCTTTTATTTAATCAGACACGCGGAAAGCCTTGCCAAGGAAAAAGGTATTGTCCAAGGCGCTGGCCTTTCGCAGTCAGGCAGTTAGAGCCATTGAGACCGCAAAGCCAGTCCGGGCGCTTTTTCCCGACACGCCATACTCGGAACATGCCGAGCTTAATGAGCGGTCAAAAGGCGAGGCCGAAGGGATGACAAAGGAAGAATTTAAACGGCGCTATCCGGAGATTCAGGCGGCGTGGGCGAGAGAAGAGGACCCGCGCGTGTCGGGCGGCGAGAGTTTCGCTGATGTTGAAAAACGAGTCATGCCATTTTTGGAGAAACTTGCGAGCGAACAAACGGGCAAGCGTTTGCTTTTAATTTTTCACGGTAATGTCATTCGGGTAATTCTCGGGGCGATTCTTGGCGCGCCCGCCAATTTTCGGCACAGGATTAAACAAGATTACTGCGCGCTGAATGTAATTGAGTATGATGACGCCGATTGCCGTAGGTCTATTCTTAAAGTTAATGAAACCCTCCTCTGAAATATGGATTTTCTTTCAAAAAGAGAGGTAAATGAATTGTTGGAGGAAGAATACGGTTTTCGCGTTCAAAAAATTGATGAGCCGAGGATTACGGAATCGGGCATCACCTTTCTCGTTTTTTTGGATAAAGGCGGCAAAGTAATCGTCAAACAAACGCATTGGTATGACTTTGCCGACAATCCTAGGGCTATACTTGAGAAAGTGCATTCGGTTGGCAATAATATTAAAAATCGGGGAGTGAAAGTGCAAGCGGCGCATCAAGCGCGAGGCGGCGGTTATGCTCGCTTTAGAAACGGCGCGCCAACCCTCGTTTTGCCGTATTTTGAAGGCCGGAGTTTTTCGGGGGCTGATGCGGATATTTTGGCTGCGGGTTTCGCTCTGGCTTCTTTTCACAAAGCCGGGGTTGAATTTCTGAAAAGTAATAAAGATGAATACGAGAACATACGGAAGACCATTCCCGTAGAAAAACCCTATGAGGAGTCCGTTGAACTATATAAAACGGAAATGCGAAGCGTCTTAAAGCGAACGCACGATTGCGCTGAAAAGGAGATTTGCGCTTTAGTGAGGGCTTCTACTCCCGCGATTGATGAGGCAATTGATTTTATAAGCCGCGCGTTTGATGAAGAAAAAAATCTTGCGAAAGGCATTATTCACACCGATTTTAATTTTAACAACGCCGTCTACGACGAGAGCGGCGCGGCGGCTATTATTGATATTGACCATTTGAACGTGGGGTGTTTGGGGGCGGACATCGGGAACGCTTTGGCTTCTTTTGTCTCCCGACTCAAGAAAATGGGCAAGGATGAGCCCGCCGAAAAAATCACCACTCTGTTTTTCTCGGCGTACCACAAATCCAATCCGTTGTCTTTGCTTGACTACAAACTCGCTTTGCCTTCCATACAGAGGACGAGCGTGACGCGGATTCTCCGAATCATGCGCCGGCATCATTTTGAAAATAATCGTTTGCCGGAGATGATGAAAAAAATTCCGGATAGATTTCTGGCGCGTCTCAAAGATTCTCCAAAGGAATTTTCTTTTTTGACCAAAGAGTGGTTGCGAAAAATTTTCTAGCACCTATCTCAAAAATTGGCTCTTGGGTGGTTATTTTTGAGATAGGTGCTAATAAAAGCCCCGCTCTTTCAAGCGAGGCCTCCTGTTCAACCTTTGAGTGTAATGAGCACGATGCCGATAATGACGGCTACGGCAACCCCAATTCTTAACAGTTTTTCTCCGGTATTTTGACCTTCTCGGAGGACATAAATGCCGTAGAAAGTGCCGAAGATCGCTGCGGCGCGTTTGATGCTGGCGTAATAATTGACATTTGCACCGAAGAGCGCCACATTCATGACTAGGATTACGGCGCCATACACCAAGCCCACCCTTAAGAATTCGCGCCAGTAGCTTTTGAAGACAAAGCGCATCCTTTCAATACCACCTTGTTTGAGTGTCCAACCAAGGGTTATCGCGACGACTACGAGAGACATCACAATTCCGGCCAGGAAGGGGTTGGCGCTGTCAATGGCCACCTTGTCAAAGTTAACAGCAACGCTTGCAATGACTGTCGCCAATATCCCTGAAGCGACCGGGTGGTTGGCAAAAAAATCACCCTTTGGCGCTTCATCCGGCGGCTTCCTCTTATTGGCTAACACACTGAGAGCCACTGCTGCCACCACAATGATGATTCCTGCGAATCCGGCGGCACTTACGGACGGATTGCCGATTGGCGCGCTGTCGCCAATCAGTTGGTAGACAATGATAGATATCGGCAAAACAAAAACTGGCGACAAAGCCCAGGTTACCGATACAAGCGAAACATCGCCGTAACGCATCCCTTTGGTTAGAAAATAAAAGATGCCTACATTTAGCACCCCCGTGCCAAGTATTGACCAAAAGAAATGTGAGCTTTTCAAGTCAAGAATTATTTGCTCGCCGTAGAGAATCGGCGACAACGCCAACGCTCCGATGAAGAGCACGAGCGCCACCACCGGGTAATAACCCATTAGTGTCTCATGGTCCTTGAGATGTAGGTTTGGATTGGTTGTCACCCTAGGGTCTTTGAGACCGGGGAAATTGGTCTTGACCATCGGCTGGAACAGGAAACCGGTAATCATTGCTCCGAAAAGAAGGAGCGCCGTCCACCAAACATTTTGAAATATTTGGGTGTTAGCAATAATACCCACTACCGCGCCGATTTTGGACATGACAAGCAGGATGAGGTAAACAAACGTAATGACGCGGGTAATGTTGCGCCGATTGGCCAGAGAGTTCGGTGTATTCATATCTTTAATTATTTTTAATTACAAAACTCCCGAAGATGCGTAATTTTTGGAAACTCTCGGAGCGCGACGGTGCGAGAGGGAGCTAAAAATTCAGTAGAATTTTATAGCGTTCTCCAAAAATTACGCGCCGAGGAAGAGTTTTGTAATTCACGATTTAATTATGTCAAAGAAGGTGATGTTTGTCTTTTTTCTAAAATAATATTAATTCCATAAAAAAGTAAATGATTTGGCCGATTTCAAGCGGCGTGCTATATTTTCAGGCATGTTGAATCTTTGGCTAAAGAGAATTGTTTTTACCGGAATTTTTCTCGTGCCCTTTGTGCCGCTTGTGGTGACAGAGTCGCTTTTTTTTCCTTATATCACGGGAAAGGCCTTTGTCTACCGGCTGATTGTAGAAATTATTTTTTCGGCGTGGCTTATTTTGATGATTAAAAACCCGGTCTACCGGCCGCGGATGTCTTTTATTCTCAAGGCCTTCGCCGCTTTTATTTTCCTGATTGCCGTTTCCGACGCCCTGAGTCCGAACGCTTTCAAAAGTTTTTGGTCAAACTTTGAGCGGATGGAGGGTTGGGTGGCTTTAATTCACCACCTCGGATACTTTCTGGTGATTGGCAGCATGCTTGCCGGCGAAAAGCTCTGGCGGAGATTTTTTGACACCTCTATTGGCGTTTCTTTAATTGTTACCGGCTACGGCATTCTCCAGCTGTTTGGCGTTTTCACCATCAATCAAGGCGGAGTCAGGGTTGATTCCACTTTCGGCAACGCCGCCTACTTGGGCGTTTACACGCTATTTCACATCTTTCTCGCGGTTTTCTTTTTGATGCGCGAGCGGCTTCATTCTTGGCGGCAGTATTTTTACGGCGCGGCTATTGCGCTCAATCTTATTATTCTTTATTTCACCGCCACCCGCGGCGTCTTCATCGGCCTTTTTGTCGGGGTTTTGGTCTCGGTTGGATTACTCGCCCTCTTTGAGAGGGAAAATAAAAAATTAAGGAAGATTTTCGCCGGCGCCCTCATCGCCCTCTTTGTATTCGTAGGCTCAATTTTTCTTCTTAAAGATACCGCGCTCATAAAAGCCACCGGCCCTCTTAATCGCATCGCTTCAATCTCGCTTAACGATGCCAATGTGCGCTTTAACATCTGGAAAATCGCTTTTGCAGGTTTCAAGGAGCGGCCGATTTTCGGCTGGGGGCAGGAGAGCTTTAATTATGTTTTCAACAAGCATTACCATCCGTCTCTCTACGGTCAAGAGCAGTGGTTTGACCGGACCCACAATATTGTTTTTGACTGGCTTATTGCCGGCGGCTTGCTTGGACTTATTGCTTACTTAGTCCTATTTGCGGCCGGCCTTATTGCCGTCTGGAAAGGGGAGCCCCCGCGATTCCACTGGATAAAAGCGGCAAAAATTCGCGGCTGGTTGGAGCGAATTTTTGGAGCGGATAATGGCGGTTTGGGCGTCAGAGAGAAGGCGGTCTTGACCGGTCTCCTTGCCGGCTATTTCGCCCAAAATTTTTTCGTTTTTGACCAGATAGGAAGTTACATTCTTTTTGCCTCGGTTCTTGGCTATCTTCACTCTCGTGTGGCGGAGCCGCTCCCCGACCGCGTTCATAAAGCGCTCTCTTTGGACCGCGGCGCTCTCAATCGCCTGGTGATTCCAGTAGTGACCCTCGTTTTCGTTTTTTCGGTTTATTTTGTGAATGCCAAAGGATTTATGACTGCTCGGACTCTCATTAAGGGCTTTCAAAGTTACCCCAATGAAGGCGCTGAAAAGAATTTGACGCTTTTTAAGAAAGCCGCTTCGTATGAAGCGTTGGGAAAATCAGAGGTGCGAGAGCAAATTTCCCAGGCGGCCTCAAGAGTGCTTGCCACCAAGGAGGCGAGTTTGGCTTTGAAACAATCCTTTTTTGACGCCGCTCGCTCTGCCTTGATGAAACAAATTGAGGAGGCGCCCGGCGATGCGCGTTATTATCTTTTTCTCGGCTCTTTTTTTAATCAGGCCGGCGCCTTTGAAGAGGCGAGGGCTTATCTTGGTAAGGCCTTGGAGCTTTCCCCGCGCAAACAGATGATTATTTTTGAGATTGGCTCCAGTTATTTTGCCGAGGGCAAGACAGCGGAAGCGCTCGCCGCTTTCAAGGAGGCGTTTCTGCTTGAGCCGAAGTTCTCCGAAGCGAGACAGCTTTACGGACTTATGGCGATTTACAATCGAGACCTCAAGTTAGCTGAAGAAATTCTTGTTCCGGCTTACGGCACGGCTCTGGTGGCTGATGACAGGTTTATCAACGCTTACGATAAGATAGGGGATAAAAAGGCCGTGCTTAAAATTTGGCAGAACCGGGTGGGTATTTTGCCGGACAACGCCGATTGGCGGGTCTCGCTTGCGGCGGCTTATCTGGCGGCGGGCGAGAGGCAGAACGCGCTCAAAGAGCTTGAGGAATCGGCGCGGCTCAATCCGGATTTAAAAGAGCGGGTTGAATATTATATTAAGGAGATAAGGGCGGGGAGGAATCCTTAACGGCCGCTCGAATACATTTTTTGAAATGCACGAAAATTTTCTGCTGAAAATTTTCTCTATCCGGCATCGTCGCGCCTTCCAATGCATTTCAAAAAAGTATCCTCGCTTAAAATTCAAGACAGGCCATCATGTTCGCTTGACAAGTATTAAGTTTATGCTATCTTATTTTACAGATGAGAACCGGCGTATGCGAATAGCGCACTACCAATGCGCGCACGCGAATAATACGGGGTTCTTAAACAGTACCGAAAGGGTCAAAAAACCTTTCAAACAAAGGAAAAAACTATGGCGAAGATTGTACTTGTTTGCGGAATGGTTAATACAGGCAATTTCTTTAATCCACTTGCTACGGCACTTGAACAGCGGGGGCACACGGTTCACCTAAGTATTGGCACGCATAGACCATCGTCTTCAGATGACCAGCAAGGTGGCCTGTCCTATTTGATTGAGAATGCTGATCTAGTGTTATCAGGAATGTCCAATCCAGCTGACTTTGCTGGTTTGGAGCTTTTCGCTCTGTCCTTGGCATATGTGAGGAATGTTCCATTTGGTTTCTTGTCGGACGCCAATGGGGCTTGGCGGCGGGAGTACTTCCAAAATTTTGCCGATAAGGCAAGTTTGCTTGCCGTCCGTTTCCCGCATGAGGTGGCATTAGCCGAAAGAATCTTTCCAAACGCGACCATCGCTTCTGTTGGTCATCCAACAGCCGAAAAAGCGTCTTCCGCTAAGTTTACGAGGGAAAAATTGCGGAAGCGGCTCGGCCTTGCCGACAGTGAGCTTGTTGTTTATCTCGCCGGAACCAAAATGATGGACATGAATCGTGAGGCAATCACCTTGGTTACACAATCAATCAAACAGTTCTCCCGCGATTTTCATATTCGTTTCCTCTTCGGTCCTCATCCGGGAATTACCGGCGAGAAAGCGAGAAAAGATGGCAAGGAAGTTTCTTTGGACGAATACCGGAACTGGAGCGAGAACATTGAATTTGTTCCGGATGTCTCCGGCGAGGATATTGTTCCGGCGGCGGATGCCTTTTTGTTCACTACCGGCACCGCATTCTACGCTGCCATATATCAAGGCGACCAAGGCGCTCTGGCGGTATTGCTCAATTCACCAAAAATTGCCGCCATTCGTGGCACGAGCAACGACCTGTCGTTTGAATGCGAGACCGGGGCGATTGTGCCGGTGGCGAGCGCCGATGCTTTGGCGGCGGTTTTGGGAAATACCATCTACCCGTATCCGGCAGTGCTTCAGGCCAACAGAAGAGTGTATTGGCCGAAACCGGAGAGAGAGGGAGCGGCGGTGGACGCTCTAGCCATCTTGATTACGGCGAGTATTGAAGCTCGCTTTACCGAGCACGCCAAGTAGGATGAGATTTTTAGGGAAATGATTACCCGCGCCGAAGTGAACGAGTTCACTTCGGCGCTCTTCTTTTTTATAATAGATACGCTTAACGAATGGCGCACACGAATGGGGAACACCCTGCGCTTGTGCGCGGGGAATCGGGGCGGCCAGGCAAGGGTCCAACGCCCTGCGGTGCCGCTCTTCAAATTTACAAGGCCTTGATGATGACGAAGTCTGCCCGCGCCGCGGGCGCGGCAGACAGGATATGAAGCTGATTTGTCCCCAGCTTAGCTTGACTTTTAATAAAGGCCTTGGTAGTATGCCACCCGTGAGTGCGAGCAAATGCTTGCTCAAACGAATGTCTGCGTAAGACCCGCCTTTGGCGGGTTTTGCGTTTTTATTCCTGCCTGTCTATAATGGAGGCACTGGTTGCTCCAAGTTATGGTCGGCGGTTCGCACTCACATAAGACATTAGTTTTTAGGAGCTCGCGCCCGCCGGCCATAACTCGGCGAAACTTTTATGAGGGTTGAAGAGAATGTTCCATTAAAAGATTTGTCAACATTCAAGGTGGGCGGGGCGGCCCGCTATTTTTGTCGCGCCGCGTCATTTGACGATTTAAAGGAGGCATATAGGTTTGCCAAGAGTAAGAAACTTAAAATTTTTGTGCTCGGCGGCGGTTCCAATATTTTGGTTTCCGATGCGGGCTTTAATGGTTTGGTTATAAAGAATGAAATCTCCGGCATCAAGTTTACTGAAAAATCCGGCGGTTTGACGCTGGTGGAAGCGGGCGCCGGAGAAAATTGGGATGCTTTGGTGGCGCTTTGCGTTTCTAAAAACCTGTGGGGCTTGGAGAATTTATCCGGCATTCCCGGGACGGTTGGCGCCGCGCCGATTCAAAATATCGGCGCCTACGGCGCCGAAATTAAAGACACGGTGAAATGGGTTGAGGTCTTTGACCCGAAGTTTATGAAGCGAAAGGTTATGACGGCCGAAGCGTGCCGTTTCGGTTACCGCGACAGCCGTTTCAAACATTCCCCCGATAGCCGATATGTCGTTACGCGATTGACTCTTACTCTTTCCACCAGCCCCAGACCGAACTTAAATTATACAGATGTCAAAGAATTCTTTGCGGGCAGGAATGGCACGCCGTCGCTTCATGAGATTAGAGAAGCGGTGTTAAAAATTCGTCGCCATAAGCTTCCGGATTATGAGAAAATCGGCACAGCCGGTTCATTTTTCAAAAACCCAATTCTTTCCCAAGAAGAGTTCAACCGACTGCGGGCGCAATTTCCAGATTTGCCCGGGAGGCCTTTCGGCAGCCGGCAAATTAAAATTTCCTTAGCCCATATCATAGACAAAATTTTAGGCCTCAAGGGCTTCCAAAAAGGCCCGGTGGCTGTTCATGGCAGACAAGCTTTGGTCTTAGTCAATCTCGGGAACGCGACGGCCAAGGAGATACTTTTGCTTGCCGAAGAAATAGAGCGGCGGATAAAAGAGAAACTCGGTTTGGAAATTGAGAGGGAGGTGGAAATAATAAAATAACACGAATCCGCAAACTTGAAGCGAATTTACGAATAACGAATTCGTAATTCGTTTCATTCGTCCAATTATTTGTAGATTAGTGTTATATTCTGTGTTACCATAAGCCCGCTATGAAATTACTTGGGTTTCTGTTTGGCGACGAAAATCAGAAGAAAATAAAAACTTTAGAACCGCTAGTTCAAAAAATTAATGTTCTGGAGACGCAAGCCGTCGCTTTATCTCCAGACGAGCTCAAAGGGAAAACGGCGGAATTCAAGTTAAGAATTTCAAAAGACGCGGATTTAGAAGAAATTCTGCCGGAGGCCTTTGCGGTTGTCCGCGAGGCGGCCAAGAGAACGCTCGGCGAGCGGCATTTTGATGTCCAGCTTTTGGGCGGCATCGTGATGCATCGGGGCGGGATTGCCGAAATGAGGACCGGCGAAGGCAAGACCTTGGTTGCGACCTTGCCGGTTTATTTAAACGCGCTTTCCGGCAAAGGCGTTCATGTGGTAACGGTGAACGACTATCTTTCCCGCCGCGACAGCGTTTGGATGGGGCAAATTTATGACGCGCTCGGGCTTCGGGTGGGATGTATTACGTCGGATGGGAGTTATATATATGATTCAGAACACAGGCAAAATCCCGAATCCCGAATCCCGAATCCCAAACAAATTCCAAATCCCAATAATAAAAATTCAAAGGAAGATAATTTAGACGCAACCAGAGACACTTTAGGTTCCTTTAAAGTTGTTCATGAGTTTTTGCGGCCGGTTTCCCGCCGGGAGGCCTATGAGGCGGATATCACCTACGGCACCAATAACGAGTTTGGTTTTGATTACTTGCGGGACAACCTTGAGTACGAGCCGGAAAAACTTCGCCAAAGAGAGCACCGTTTTGCCGTGGTAGATGAAATTGATTCAATTTTAATAGACGAGGCGCGGACGCCTCTTATCATTTCCGCCCCGTCGGCGGAATCGGAAAGCTTGTATAAAACTTTTGCGTCCATCGTCGCTTCTTTGAAGGCGGAAGAGGATTACACAATTGACGAGAAATTCAGGTCCATCGCTTTAACCGAGTCGGGTATAGAAAAAGTGGAGAAGAAACTTGGCGTTGATAATCTCTACGCCGAAGGCGGAGTGAAGCTTGTCCACCATTTAGAAACGGCGATTAAAGCCAAGGCGCTTTATAAACGCGACAAGGAGTACGTGGTGAAAGACAATCAGATTATTATTGTGGATGAGTTCACCGGCCGGCTTATGGCGGGCAGGCGCTGGAGCGAGGGTCTTCATCAGGCGGTTGAAGCCAAAGAAGGCGTGCCGATTCAAAAAGAATCGCGGACTTTCGCTTCCATCACTTTTCAAAATTATTTCCGCCTTTACGCCAAACTTTCCGGTATGACCGGCACCGCGGCCACTTCCAAGGAAGAATTTTTTAAGGTTTATCGGCTGGATGTCGTGTCAATTCCCACCAATAAGCCGATGGCTCGGTTGGACCAGAACGATTTGATTTTCCAGAGCGAGCGGGGGAAGTTTAAGGCGGTCGCCAAGAAAGTGAAGGAACTCAACGGCAAGGGCCAGCCAGTTTTGGTCGGCACGGTTTCTATTGAAAAGAATGAGGTTTTGTCGGCATATCTTTCAGCGGTTGGCATACCTCACGAAGTGCTGAATGCCAAAAACCACGAGCGGGAGGGCGAAATAATCGCGCAAGCCGGCAGGCGGGGCGCCGTAACAATAGCGACCAATATGGCTGGCCGGGGCGTTGACATCAAACTTGGCGGCAATCCGGCGAAGAGAGAAGAATACGAGGCGGTAAAAAATTCTGGCGGGCTTTTTGTTATTGGCACCGAAAGGCATGAAGCGCGGCGAATAGATAATCAGCTTCGCGGGCGTTCCGGCCGGCAAGGCGACGCCGGCGAGACCCAATTTTTTGTTTCATTGGAGGACTCGCTTATGCGGATTTTCGCCAAGGATATGCTGAAGAAGGCGATGGGGCGGATTGGCATGGCCGAGGACGAGCCGATTGAAAGCCGTCTTATTACCAAAGCGTTGGAAACCGCTCAGACCAAAATTGAAGGATTTAATTTTGACGCCCGAAAGCATGTTTTGGAATATGATGATGTGTTGAATCATCAGCGAAAAATCGTTTATGAAAGAAGGCGAGCGTTGGTGGTCGGCAAAGAAGCGGTGACCAAGGACTATTTAGGCGAATTAGCGTCAAACCATTCGGCTTTCGGCGCCGTTCTTTCCGAAAAAATCAAGGCCGTCGGCGAAAATTTGTTTTATCAACTGGCGAGGCGAGTACTTCTTCAAACCATTGATATGTTTTGGGTGGAACAGCTTGAGGCGATGGACCATCTGCGCGGGAGCGTAAATCTTCGGGCCTACGGCCAGCGCGACCCGCTGGTGGAATACAAGCGCGAGGGCCTCATGCTCTTCAAAGAAATGCAGAATTCTATCGGCGCGCAAATAATGGGCATTATTTCCAATTTGGCTACCAAAGAATCGGCCAAAGAGATGAAGCCCCTTGAAGCGATTGCCAGAGACGCCCGCGTCATCGGCGGCTCTTCAAATTCCGCTGATGTTTCAACCGTGTCTACTCCCAAAAAAACCGAGGTTGGTAGAAATGACCCCTGCTGGTGCGGGTCTGGTAAAAAGTATAAGAAATGCCATGGGAGATAAAATGAAAAAATTCAGGAGCATTGAAAAATTACATCATTTTGTTTGCCAGAAATGTAAAAGGTGGTGGACGGTTGGCGACGCACCGGTTGCCAAGAAAATCTGGTTCTGCCCGTGGTGTGGAAAGAAAAATAATTATAAAATTATGAAATCCCAGATCTGATCTAGTTTAACATCAAATGATAATCAAAAAGAAAATTTGGCCGGAGTATTTTGAAGCCGTTTCAAGCGGAAAGAAGAAATTTGAGTTGCGGCTCAATGATTTTGATGTTTCCGAGGCGGATACTCTTGTTTTAGAGGAGTGGGACCCGCAAACCAAAGAGTATACCGGCCGGGTGGTTGAGAAAAAGGTTTCTTACGTCGGCAAATGGAAGATTGAAGATTTGGCGGAATTTTGGCCGATTAAAGAAATCAAGGAGAAGGGCCTACAAATTATTTCTTGGGAGTAATTTTTTAGTAGCTATCGGTAGATTGGTGTAAATTCGTATATCAGTATTTATCTTGTTATAATCTTACCAATGCTAAAGAAAACCATCAGATTTTTTGATAAGTTGGAAGATAAAATAAGAGCCCGTCTTTCCCGCCACCCGATTGTGTATAGTTTGATTGGCGGCGTGGCGGTGGTGCTTTTTTGGCGCGGGGTTTGGATGACTGCCGATGAATTTTCGTTCTTAACCGGTCCGGTTTCCATTATTATCAGCGTTTCCGTTCTCCTTCTCATAGGATTGTTCGCGTCGTTTTTCGTCGGCGACCAAATTGTCATTTCCGGCCTCCGCAAGGAGAAAAAACTGATTGAGAAGACCGAAGAAGAGGTCAGGTCGGAACTGTCGGAATTGCCAGGCATAAAGTCCGACCTTGAACGGATTGAAAGGGAAGTCAGGCACATTGAAGAGCTTTCCGAGGAACAGAGCGCCGGTAATGAGCAGTCCTAAATTCTCTCCAAATTCTCGGCGCGGATTTCTTTGGAGATGACCTTGCCGTTCCGAGCCATTTTGTAGACCCACGCTTCGCCGGTTTGAATTTCCACATCGGCGATTTTTTCATCCGAAACGCCCTCCAAATATTTTACGAGCGCTCTGATGCTGTTGCCGTGGGCGCTCACCAGAACATTTTTCTCCGCTTTAAGTTGAGGTAAAATTTCTTTTTCAAAATACGGAATGACCCTTTCATAAACCATTTTAAGCGATTCGCCTTTTGGTATCGGGTGAGCGAAACTCCTCCTGATTTTTTTGAACTCATCACTACCTACTTGCTCTTTCACTTCCCACTTATTTTTACCAGTATAGATGCCGTAGTCTCGTTCGTTAAGAGCGAAGTTTTCCTTGACTGGCGCGCTTTGGCCAAGAGCGTTCATAATAATTGAAAGCGTTTCTTTGGCTCGGGAGAGGGGAGAGGTATAGACCAAATCAATCGGCAGGCCTTTAATGGCCGCCGCTGTCTTTTTGGCCTCATTTCGCCCGCTTTCGCTTAGGGGTATGTCGGTAAAGCCGGTCCAAAGGCCTTTTTCATTCCACTCGCTTTTGCCGTGACGAACGAGGATTAAGTAAGACATAGAATTGACCTAATTGGTCTAATTAACCTAATTGACCTAAGAAATTTCCAAATTCCAAGCACCAAATTCCAAATGCCAGTATTTAATATCCAAATTACCAATAGTTTGATTTTTGGGTTATTGAAGCGTGTTTAGAAATCAGGTGAATTAGTTCAATTAGAAATTGTACTTTTCAAAATCCTCCTCAATTCGTAACAGCTCATTATACTTTGCCGTCCGCTCTCCGCGCGCCGGCGCGCCGGCTTTGATAAACGGCGCTCCGGTGCCGACCGCGAGGTGAGAGATGGTCGTGTCTTCGGTTTCGCCGGAACGGTGAGAAATGATAAATTCGTAATTGTTGTCGCGGGCCAATTGAATGGCCTCCAAGGTTTCTGTTACGGTTCCAATTTGGTTTAATTTGATAAGGATGGCGTTGCCCATCTTTTCTTTTATACCGGCGGCAAGGATTTTTTTGTTGGTAACGAATAAGTCGTCGCCCACCAAGAGTAGTTTCTTATCTAACCTTTGAGTCAGCCGTTTCCAACCGGCGATATCGTTTTCCGCGAGGCCGTCTTCAATCAAGCGAATCGGATATTTATTTGTCCAATTTTCGTAGAGTTCCACCAGCTCTTCAGAATTCAAAACTTTGTTTTCACTTCTCAGCCGATAGGCGTTGCCTTCCATGAGTTCCGTGGCTGCCGCGTCAAGGCCAAGCGCGATATCTTTACCGAGCGCCAGTCCTGTTTTTTCTATGGCTTCAATAATCAATCCTATAGCCGATTCATTGGAGTGAAGAACGGGGCAAAAGCCGCCTTCATCGCCGACGGCGGTGTTCATTCTTCGCTCTGAAAGAATTTCCTTGAGTGTTTGATAAATTTCCGCTCCCGTTTGCAGCCCGGCTCTGAAGCTTTTTGCTCCGACCGGCATTATCATAAATTCTTGAATATCGGTGGAATTTTCCGCGTGCCGTCCGCCATTTAGGACATTAAACATCGGAATCGGCAGTTTTGGCGGACCATCGGCCTCCGCGATTTCTTTGAGGTATTGCCAGAGAGGCCTGGCCTCTTTTACGGCGGCGCTTTGGGCGAATGCCATTGAGACGGAGAGAAGCGCGTTGGCGCCCAGGCGGCTTTTATTTTCCGTGCCGTCTAATTCTTTTAGCTTTTTGTCCAACGATGATTGGTCAAACTCCTTTCCAATGATTTCTTTGCCGATTATTTCATTCACATTTTGAACGGCTTTTTGAACGCCTTTGCCGGAGAATCTTTGAGGGTCGCCGTCTCTAAGTTCCAACGCCTCGCGGCTTCCGGTAGATGCGCCGGCCGGCACGGCCGCTCTGCCCAAGTCGCCGCTTTCAAGCGTTATATCGGTTTCAATGGTAGGGTTACCCCGGGAATCAAGAATTTCACGGCTTTTTACGGCCTTAACTTTAAACATAAAGGTATTATACACCGTTTGTATTTTTCAGTGTTAGCGTCGGCTGACTTTTATAGTAGAATATAGACATCTTCTTATGCACCGTAAAATAGAACTCGGCTTCTTTTTAGTCATTGCTGTTTTGGCGTTGGTTTTTACTTATTTTATTTTTAAGCCCTATTTAACGGCATTGTTTTTGGCACTGGTGATTTTTATTGTTTTCAAACCAGTTCACAAAAAGATTGTGGGCGCTCTCGGCGGTAGGCCGAATCTTTCTTCGGCTCTCACGGTAGTGGTGATTTCCGCGCTCATCCTGGTGCCTTTCGCCGTTTTCGGTTCTATTTTATTTGACGAGGCGACCGACCTTTATCAGAGGATTGCAAACAATGAGATTAGGGCGGGCCTTCTCGCGCGGGCTTCAGATTCCGTTGAAAATTTTATCGGACGTTTTGCGCCTCGGGCCGAAATTGAGTTGGAAGATTATATCGGCAACACTCTTGGTTTTGTGGTCAAAAATTTCAACCAGGTTTTCTCCGGCCTATTTCAAGTGGCAGTCAATTTATTTGTGATGGTTCTCGGTTTATTTTTCCTATTTCGCGACGGGGATAAACTCAAAACCAATCTGCTAGCTTTAAGCCCATTGCCTGACGCTTACGACTTGGACATTTTTGACCATGTGGAAAGGGCGGTTAATTCGGTAGTGCGCGGTTATCTGTTCATCGGCCTGATTCAAGGGCTCTTGACCGGTTTTGGTTTTGCGATTTTCGGCGTGCCGAACGCGGCGCTTTGGGGCGCCGTGGCCGCCGTTACTTCCTTGATTCCGGTTATCGGCACAGCCGCCGTGTTAATCCCCGGCATCGCTTATTTGTTTTTCGGCGGTCACTTGGGCGCGACGGCGGGTCTTTTGGTTTGGGGTGTTATTGCCGTCGGTTTGGTAGACAATATCTTAGCGCCGATTTTCATAGAGCGAGGAATCAAGATTCATCCGTTCCTTATTTTACTATCGCTTCTGGGCGGTTTGAGTTTCTTTGGTTTAACCGGGTTTCTTGCCGGCCCCGTTATTTTAAGCATTTTTGTTACTCTTATTCATTTATATCCGAGGGTAGTTAAGGACGCGGCCTGAAGGTATGGGCAGACCAATTTTATCTTTTTTGACCACAGCGCTAATACTCGCCGCGCTGTTTTTACTGGCAATCCAGCTGGACTTGATTCCGCTAGTTCGGGAAGGATTTAACAAAAACCCGCTTTGGGGAGCTTCTCTATATGTTTTTTTGCTTGTTCTTGGAACGGTGATAAGCCCCGTTACCACTTTGCCGATTGTGCCGTTCGTGGCTTCGGTTTTTGGGCCGTTTGAAACCGCCGTTTTAAGCGTCTTTGGTTGGACGCTTGGCGCCGCCGCCGTGTTCGGCGTCGTGAAATTCGGCTTTCTGCCTTTTATTATTCGTTTTGTTTCGGGAAATCGGTTGGCTTATTATGAGCAATTCTTGCCGGAGAAAACACGGTTCTGGTTTCTGGTTTTGTTTCGGATGGTTGTGCCGGTGGAATTTTCCAGTTATTTAATCGCGATTTTCACTACTATTGGCTTTGGGGAATACTTGCTTGGGACGGCGATTGGCGTCTTGCCGTTCGCTTTTATTTTTTCGTATACCGGTCCGGCTTTTCTTTCAGATGATATTTTTCAATTAGGTCTTCTGGCCGTCTTCGCCATTTTGATTTTTAGCTTGGCATATTTCCTTTTAGTGCGTAGAATGAAAAAATGAGAATCAGGCCACGGACCATAATTACTCATAATGGCAGTTTCCACGCGGATGATGTGTTTGCCGTGGCTTTACTCCTCGTTGCTCAAAAGGGTCAGGACTTCAAAGTTATCCGAAGCCGGGACCTTGAGGCGCTCGCCGAGGCCGATATAGTTGTTGATGTCGGTCGGGAGTATAAGCCGGAGGAGTTTCGTTTTGACCATCATCAAGAAGGCGGCGCTGGTGTCAGGCCGAATGGCATTCCGTACGCCTCATTCGGCTTGGTCTGGAAGCGCTTCAGCAAAGACCTGTGTTCTTCCAGAGTGGTTGCCGAAATAGTAGATGAAAAATTAGTGGCGCCGATTGACGCCATGGACAACGGCATTCAATTGTTTGAATTGACCAATTTAGGGCTTTTTCCCTATCTCATTCAGGATTTAGTGGTCGCTTTCCAGCCGACATGGAAAGAGGAGGGCGATTTGGATTCCGGATTTATGAAATTAGTCGGTGTTGCCAAAGAAATTTTGGAAAGGGAAATTACCCAAGCCGAAAGTTTGGTTGATGGAGAAGAGATGGTTCGGGCCGCGCTTCGCGAAACCCGCGATAAGAGAATTGTCGTTTTGGACAAGCCCTATCCTTGGGAGAAGGTTTTGTCCAATTCGCTTGAAACACTCTTCGTCGTTGAACCGGAAGAAGGTGATGTCCGAAATTGGAAAGCGAAAGCCGTTCGCACCGAACCGCAATCTTTCGATGTGCGCCATCCATTTCCCATCTCTTGGGCGGGTAAAGCCGGCAGAGAATTATCCGAAGTAAGCGAGGTTCCCGACGCGCTTTTTTGCCATAACCAGAGATTTATCGCGGTGGCGAAAACCAAAGAAGGAGCATTAGCGCTCGCGAAACGAGCGCTGGAAACGCGAAAGTAAACGCGTGAAATTTAAAAATAAGATTTAAAATAAAAAATACATACGAATCGTTTTTTACGTTTTTCGCTTCAAGTTTTTAATTTATTGACATGGCTTTCATTGACGAACTTAATATCCATCTTTCCGCCGGTCGCGGCGGTAACGGCGTCGTGCGATGGCTTCATGAAAAAGGCAAAGAATACGGCGGGCCGTCTGGTGGAAACGGCGGCAAGGGCGGGGATGTTTACGCGCTAGCCGTCCGCGACATCGGCGCTCTTGGCCGTTACCGCGCCGTTAAGACGCTTGAAGCCGGTTGCGGCAAAGACGGAGAGGGTTTTGGCAGACAAGGAAAATCCGGTGAGCCGCTTTTTTTAGAACTGCCAGTAGGTTCTGTTATTTATAATTCTTCAACCAGGAGAAGAGTTGAACTTTTGCGCGAAGGCGACCAAACGCTTTTACTTCAAGGGGGCCGCGGCGGGCTTGGCAACAAATATTTCAAGTCCTCAACCAATACGAAGCCCAGCGAGTGGACGCTGGGAGAAAAAGGGGAGGATGCCGATTTTGCCATAGAAATTAATTTGATTGCCGACGCCGGTTTAATTGGCCTGCCTAACGCCGGTAAGTCGTCTCTGCTAAATGTTTTGACGAATGCTTCCGCAAAAGTCGGCAGTTATGCCTTCACCACTCTTGAACCAAATCTCGGCGATTTTTACGGGTTTATCTTGGCTGATATTCCAGGACTTATTGAAGGCGCTTCGGGGGGCAAAGGACTTGGCCATAAATTTCTCCGGCACATCAAGCGCACTAAGTTGATTGCTCACCTAGTTTCGCTTGAAAACAAGAATATCAAGGAAGCGTATCAAACAATCCGCCTTGAACTCCATGCCTACGACCAATCTTTACTAGATAAGCCGGAGATAATCATTCTGACCAAGACCGACCTTGTTTCTAAAGAGGCATTAGAAAAGGCAAAAAACACGCTTAGCGTTTTCTTTCCCGCCAAAATTTTCGCTCTTTCAATTCTGGACGATAAATCCGTAAAATCTTTTGCCGACAACCTGACAAAAATTTTACGCGGCGACTGAACGCCGCTTTGCTTTTTTCGGGCGCGTCCTTATACTAATAGGCGTTCTAGTAAATAGACAACTTCAACTAATGAGATTGTGAATTTACTTTTATGGGAGATAAACCCTTCGGAAGGGCAAGGGGTTTCGCATTCATTCAACCAAATATGAATTACACACCCACCATCGGGTTAGAGCTCCACGCGGAGTTAAAAACTCTGACAAAAATGTTTTGTAACTCCAAGAATGACCCCAATGAGGAAAGGCCGAATGTAAATGTCTGCCCAATTTGCCTCGGCCATCCTGGAACATTGCCGACCATAAACAAAGAAGCGGTTAAACACATCTTGAAAATCGGTTTAGCCGTCGGCGGCCAACTAGCTGATTTTTCTGAATTCGACCGGAAGAATTATTTTTATCCTGACATTTCCAAGGGTTATCAAATTAGCCAGTATAAGCGGCCGTTGGTCCAAGGCGGAGAGCTGGCTGGCGTGAAACTAACCCGCATTCACTTGGAAGAAGATACGGCCACCTCGCTTCATGATGTAAGCGGCGCTAGTTGCTTGAATTTCAATCGGGCAGGCGTGCCGCTTATGGAACTCGTGACGGAACCCGTTATCAAGGACGCTAAGACAGCGGTGAGGTTTGCCAAGGAACTCCAGTTGCTGCTCCGTTATTTGGGGATTGCTGAAGCTAACATGGAGAAAGGTGAGATGAGGGTAGAAGCCAACATCTCGGTTAGTCGAGGTAGCGCTTTAGGGACAAAAGTTGAAGTTAAAAATTTGAACTCGTTTAAATCAGTTGAAAAGGCCATTGAATATGAAGTGAAACGTCAAGTAAAAGAGCTTGAGGATGGCGGCAGGGTGGCGCAAGAGACAATGGGGTGGGACGATAATGAAGGGGTTTCTTTCCCCCAACGGCGAAAAGAGGAGTCGCACGACTATCGTTATTTCCCAGACCCAGATTTGCCAAAATTGCGAATAAAAAAGGTGCCGGAATTTGACAAGCTATTAATTCAACAAGGATTACCAGAATTACCGCATCAAAAGCGCGCTTGTTATCTTGAGAAGTGGAATCTCAGGCCGGAGGTAGCTGAAATTTTCGTTCAGAACACAGATTTAGGCGGATTTTTTGAGAGTGTTGCTCGGAAAATGACGGACAATCAAGCGAATTTGGCGGCGAATTACATAGCGTCTGATTTAGCGGGGCTACTTAACCTGTCAGTAAATGTTGATTTGCTTAGCACGATTAAAATCGACCCGGAAGATTTCGCCACAATAATTGTGATGGTGGAAGCGGGGAAGATATCGTCCCGAGGAGCGAAGGATTTAATCCGCATTGTTTTCGAGAGGGGAGGAAATCCGGAGGACGTTGCGAAAGAAACGGGTTTGATTCAGGAAAGCGGGGAGAGTGCATTGGCTCGAGTCGCGGAAGAGACGATTAAACAAAATCCAAAAGTCGCTTCGGATTACCAGAACGGCAAAGAAGCGGCCCTCCAATTTCTTGTGGGTCAGGGAATGAAAATTAGCCGCGGTTCGGCGAATCCGGAAATACTCCGTTTGGTGTTGAAAAAAAAGTTATAGTGAACTTGATTGAATCCATTTCTTAAAAATCTCCGCGCCGGCGGAGATTTTTGTTGATTCATCGGTTTCGCGTGATTATTTAAATTAGATGAATCGCCCCCAAATTTTTATCTCTTTCTTTGGCGGTGCTGGAATCCACAAATTTTCTGTAATCAACTTTTTTGTTTTTAAATTGGCTGGAAATTATTTCGGTATCAAGCAGGTCGCCGAAACGATTTTCTTTTATGTAATCAGTAAAACTTCCGTATGGGTAGTCGGGGAGAGCGGCGCGCCACTCTTTTAGGCCTCGCGGGTTTTTGTGAACATAAGCGCTTAGATGGAGAAGCTGGGTGTTGCTTTCTACCCGTACGGCTTTGTAAGCGCCTTGGAAAAGGTGGCCAGTGCGTCGGTACTTCGTATTGAAATATTTCACATAAGCGTTTTGGATGCGGTGCAGGTAATTTGCCATACCGCCCTCTTTTTCTTCTCTGACAATTAAGTGGAAGTGGTTGGGCATTAAACAGAAACCTATTAAGGTAACAACTCGTTTGGCAACAATTTCATTCACCCGCGATGCTCGGCGAGAAAATTGACGCGAGAGGGCGTAATGAGCCACGCTTCTCACGGTATTGTTTAGCGGCAGGGAAGATTGCGCGTGGAGCACAAGATAGAGAAAACGGACGAAGTCACGCTCATCTAGAAAAATAGGTTTCAGGTCGGTGCCTCGGTTTAAGATGTGATAAATTTCCCCGGGGGCGATTACTGGTTTACGCATAACTTTATCCTATTTCACTTGACACCGAGTGTCAAGTGAAATAGGGGAAAATTGGCCGGCAAGGACTTGTTTTGCGGAATTTTTTTACTGCGACATTTCTTAATTCTTTCAGGAGCGGGGACGAAAAGAGTAGTTGGGGAAGCGGAAAATCTACTTACACAATTAATTTCAACACATGTAAAGGGAAAATACTCATTTTAAAAAAATCTCAAAAATCCACCCGCCTTGAAGGTAAAAAATTACCCAAAAGAATGGTCATAATTCCTTTACGAGGATTTGAGAATTCCGAGATGACGATTTTTAAGGATAAAATCGTACGTTTTTCGCGTTTCTCAACTAAAATTTTTTTTAGATTTTGTAGGATAAATCATTTTGGATTCTCATAATTTTTAAAATATTTAGAGATTTTATAAAAAAAGATCCCCGAGATGGAAATTATCCACATTTTTGAACGAATTTTATCAATCCGAGATGAAAATTCTAGTAAAATGTATAGGTCCTAAAGAGAACCTAGAAATGCGGAAAAAATCTTTAATTATTAAGGGAAAAAAATTCATCTCGGCAAAGCAAGCCGCCGAGATGACTGCTTATACCAGCGATTATGTCGGACAGCTTTGTCGCGGACAGAAAGTGGAGGCAATCAGAGTGGGAAAATCCTGGTATATTTCTTCTGAATCCATACTTTCCCACAAAGCGGAAAACTTGGATTGGCGAGGCGGAGAAAAAGCGCCAAAAGGACACAAAGTTAAGAGGGTGGAAAAACCGGCCATATTCCACCCAGAGCCCTTAAAAAGACGAGATCAAGATATCTCGGTTTTTAATACCGATAAAGTTTCTAGCAAGAACACTGTTCCGAGACCGATTTTTACAGAAAGTTCTTTCAGTGGTGCCGGTCCGGATTTAATTCCAAGAATTGGTGATGATTGGTCGTCAAGCGATTTAAATCACTTGCGTCGCGCCGAGATTGAAAATGAGATTGGTTTGGTGGCGAGTAATTTACTTCCCGCAGTCCGCAAAAGTAAAACTGAAGCGTTACGGACGAGGACTTCCGACTTTTTTAATAAAACATCAAAGATTCCCGGCGAACTTTGGAACAAGTACACTGAAACTTTAGAGAAGGGCGCATTTGTTTGGCTGGCAGTTGCTTTGGTTTTTGGGAATTTCTTTTTCGGCAAGTTTTTGATTGCCGACGGCGGCTACGAGAAATTGTCCGGCAGATTTTCTCAAGTCGCTTCTATTACCGGACAGAAACTTGCCGATTTTGATTTCGCTGACGTTGCCAGCTCTTTCAAAAAAACAGCGGACTTTCTCGTCTCGGTTCCAGAGAAAGCTCCCGCTTTGGCTTCTTCGGGCCTTAACGCTTTCTCTGATTGGACAAAAAGTTTCTTTGATTCCGGAGAAAGGTTCAGTTATCGCGCAAGCAATTTAATCGCCAAAGAATTTCTAAATCTTGAAGAGAAGGCCAGATCGATTACTCTGTCGGAATCGCGGGCGATTGCCACTTTGCCGGTTGAGATCGCAGAGGAGGCAGCCCGAAGCGTCAACCACACGATTGATACCGGCGTATTCAAGGCAGTAGATGGCGTGATTTCAATCAAAAATCGCGGGATTGATTTCTTCGCTTCTCTTTTTGGTGGCAATGGTGCGGTTTTGGAAAAGCAAATTATTGTCCGAGAAGGAGGCCCATCGGTTGTTGTAAGAACATCAGTGCCGCAGGTCTCCAAGCCCCTCGCCGTATCCGGTGCGGTTGACCGGATAATCATGGAGCGGGTAGTTTCTGGCGTTACATCGGACGATCTGGAGACGCGGCTCAATCAACTTGAGAACAAGTTGATGTCCCAAATGTATAAAATTACCGCTGACATCAAAGGCAATGCCACCTACATTTCCAATGTTCACAACATAGTGAGCCAAACCAACCGGATAGATATGCTGACGAGCGTTGATATCACCGACTCCACTTGGACCAGCGGTTCTATCTCGAGCGACAATATCTCGGGCACTTTCCGCGGCAACATTGAAACCGATAATTTCACCTTAAACGGTGTCGGCGCTGACATGATTATCACCACTAACGGGAGTCGCAGATTAGTCGCCTCTTCTACGCCGCAAGTCGCTTCGATTAACGCCACTTCCACAAACGCAACCTCCACCTTCGCCGGTGGCTTGACCCTCGGCACCAACGGTTTTGTTTTTGATTTTTCATCAACCAATGTGGGTATTGGCACGACATCGCCGCTTTCCAAATTGGACCTTCACGGTAACCTGATTCTTTCCGGTTCTGGCCGATATATAAATTTTGGAGACGCGGTTGGTTCCATAGGGTACGGCATTCGCGATTCTTCTGGCACCTTGGAGTTTAAAAATTCTGGTGGCGGGTGGACTGGGTTTGGTACTGGTTCTGGTGGTGGTTTTGGCCAAACCTTTGAACTCCTCACCTCCAATGGCATCCAAGCGCTCACTCCAACAACTTCAGTGGCCGTCTCTCTGCCTGGCACCACCCTATACCTCGGCACCGGTCTGGCCACTTCCACCCTCACGAGTTCAGCAGGGAAGTTAGGCCTCGGCTCCTCTTCGCCCTTCGCCGTTTTTTCCATCTCGCCC
>LCOC01000005.1 GCA_001000545.1 Parcubacteria group bacterium GW2011_GWA2_47_21
AGCGACAACGAGCCGGTGGCTAACCCGAGTGAGGCGACGGCCGAACGAGAGGTAAAGCCGATTCCCCAGGCCTTAAGAAAATCGTTTGGCGATTTTCTTATGCCTTAACCAAAATTTTAATAACGCCCGGGTGGCGAAATTGGTAGACGCAACTGACTTAAGATCAGTCGCCGAATAGGCATGGGAGTTCGAGTCTCCCCCCGGGCAAAAACCGCGAGCCGGGGTCGCGCAAAATTTCCGTCAGGAAATTTATGCGTGACCGAGCCCCCTCCGGGGGCATTTACAAAAAGTGGAACGCTGTGCATAAGAAGAATTCAAGACCCGTGTATAATATTCCTCTGTGGAAACAATCCTTCATCAAGTATTAGATTTATCGCCTGTTATCCTCTACGGCGTCGCTTTCTTCGGGCTGATTCTGGAAGGCAATACCACCCTTTTCACCATTTCATTCCTCGCTGAACGAGGTTTTTTTGAGGTTGCCTACATTGCGCCGATTGTGGTAACCGCGACTATTGTCGGAAATATTTTCTGGTACTATGTGGGCAGATGGAGCATTAAGAGGCCTAACCTGTTTGTTAAAGTGATGAATATGATTTCTGAACCCTTTGACCATCACCTCGTTGATAATCCGCTTCAAACGATATTTCTCACGAAGTTCGTTTACGGCTTGAACTGCGCAACTATTGTTCGGGCCGGCCAGTTAAAGATGAAATTTCCGCTATTCCTGAAAAACCTGATGGCGGCATCCATCCCTTGGATAATGGTGGTAGGGTTTTTTGGATACTCATTCGGCGCGCTCATCACAGTAACCCAAATTCGTTATTTGGAAATCGTCCTCCTTATTGCCATTGTCGTCTTCTTAATTATAAAACACTACTTCTCTAACTACGCCCGCAAGAAACTCCGAAAATAGCTTTACATTTTTCGCTTTTCGCTTTAAATTTCTATCTATCCATCCGTAGCTGTTTTGGTAGGTCGTTGGCTCAAAGAATATCTGTCCGTAGCTGTTTTGGTAGGTCGTTGGCTCAAAGAATATCCGCCCATAGCTCAGCTGGCAGAGCACTCGCCTCTTAAGCGATTGGTCGTTGGTTCGAATCCAACTGGGCGGAAATGTAACAAAGCGGAGTTTCCGCCCAGAGCAAGCCAACTGCTTGGCTTGCGTGGGGAATCGAACGGCGGAGTATGTCGCGAGTGGCGAGCGACAACGAGCCGGCGGCTAGATAAAATTTTGCGACGGCAAAATTTTAGTCGGGGCCGAATCCAACTGGGCGGAAAAGTTTTCTTTTCCTTAATTCATCATTCAGGATTCCTAATTCGGGCTTTTTTCCACTCCTCAATCTTTTTGTGATGCCCGGTGAGCAAAATTTTGGGTACGCGGTACTTTTTTCCTCGATGCTCAAAAATCTCCGGCCGGGTGTAAACATCGGGGCTTGCAACGCGGGTTTCTTCGCGCGAATTAAAGTCGCCAAGGACGCCCGGGACCTGCCGCGAGATGACATCAAGCATGAGCATGGCGGGCAACTCTCCTCCCGTAAGCACAAACGGGCCGACAGACACTTCTTCAACTTTGAATGCCTTTCTTACGCGCGCGTCTATTCCTTCATACCTCCCGCAAATAATGATGAGGTCCTTGCATGTTGCCATTCTCGTCCCCATTTCATTCGTAAACTGTTTTCCGCTAGGGCTTAACCAGATGATAGGAGCTTTTAGCTTATAGCTCCTAGCTCCTAGCTTCTTTACATCTCTTATTCTGTTATTCTTGAGAACATTAGAATAAGCCGCCTCAATAGCGCGGATGACCGGGAGGGCTTGAATGACCATCCCCGGACCGCCGCCGTAGGGAGCGCGATCAATCCGTTTATGTTTATCTTTCGTGAAGTCACGCGGGTTGTAAAACTTCACCCGTATTTTTTTGTCCTCAATCGCGCGCTTCAAGATGGACTCGCCAAGATAGGAGTCAAAGGCGCGCGAGAATAAGGTTATTACATGAAAAGTCATAGATTTGCGACTGACAACTAATAACCTACAACTAACAATGTAAAAAGACAAGAAAAAGCCCCCTGGGCGGGGGCGTGTTCAACGAGGTTTTTTGTAGGTACGCATACTTCCTAATACCCAGAGGTCGTTGACGAAACGCGAGAGATTTTGGTGCACACTTTCAAAGTGTGTTTTCCTGGGACGGAGGGTGTTTTGAGAATCAACGCCCATGATAGTTGATTCACACTCCATAAAAAACAGATAATCTCCTGGAGAACCAGTTGCGAGTGAATGAATGGTGTTAATGTTCCAACCGAAGGTATTTAGAACCTCTGTCACCTTATGCAGAGCGCCGACTTCGTGTGGTAGAGTATACAAAAGCGACATTCGCGTATTATCTCTCCATGGTCTATTGTCAGGTGGTACCACCGACAGCAAGTAAAATTTTGTCGCATTCGCTTTTACATCTTCTACACCCCGCGCCAGAAGCGAGAAGTTTGTCGGGAAATTTTCCGAAACCAAAGCAGCTTGCCCACCATCTTGAAGTCTTGTAACCGCCTCAGCTGTGCTCTGCGTTTCTACAAAGCAAACCTCGTACCCTAATAGTTCCCACAAAGTCCGTTTGCATTGCAATAGAGTTTCGCGTTTAGAGTAAACAACTTTGACCTGAGCCATATTTGTTCCCTCAATGGCGCGTAAACAATATGATACCGGTATTTCTACCAATGCTTCAGCAAAAAGGCACCGGTAATCGCCTTCGTAAAAATCACTCCTCAATAACTCCAGGGTTTCGCTGACCAACCCAACTGTAGAATTTTCCACCGGCACCAATGCGTAGGATACCATTCTAAGTTTTAGCAGTTCAACAGCTTTTGATATAGTTTGGATAAACACGGGTTCACCAAACTGATTGGGCACATTTTTTCTCAAAAACTGGAAGGCTTCATGGCTTAACGTTCCAGCCGGACCCAACAGCGACATTATTTTATTCATATTTAGATCTTCCATCTGGGAGATTACCACAACCGCTTACGGTGTCAAAAAACACAAAACCGCCAGTCGGCGGTTTTGTAATTCTTTCCCAACTACCGAAAGATTTAAATTCCTTACACCGTTAGCGGAGCGTAGTGAAAATGAAGGAGTCCTTTAGAAAAATCCAACTGTCTGACGAGGCCTTCCGAGGAGTTTTGGATTTTTCGTGAAAAAGGACGACTATCATTTTCCTACGCGAAGCTTCAAGGTGTAAGAATTTAAATCTTGAGGTCTTCCATGGCTTCGTCAACCGTCTTAGTCGCCCGCTCGCGAGGCGCCGCACCTTCCGGCTCGTTGATTTTGAGATTCACCCGAGCATTGTTCTTCATGCCAACCACCCGAAGCAAAGTTCTGATGGCCTTGGCGGTGTTCCCCATCCGCCCGATAATCTTGCCCATATCGGCCGGATTGACCGAGAGAGTCAAAAGCACGCCCATTTCATCAACAGTTCTGTTTATTTTGACATCGTTCGGGTTGTCAACCAACGCCTTCACGACGTAATCCAGAAACTGCACATCTCTTTCATCCATATCAGTTTGTAAGATACTAGAAAAGGAATCCTGTTAAGCCGCAGTATTTCGACCAGTAAAATATTTACTGCTACCGATATAGTAGCAGAGAACTTCTGAGAGCGCAACAATCCAAGTTGAGATTTTCAAATCAGCGCCGCCGGCGCTTCTTTTTTCTCTTCGGTCTTTTCTTCCGATTTTGCCGGCGGAGCCGTTGGTGGTGCCGCCGGAGCAGTAACTCCGTCCGGTTTATCGGCTAATTTGGCTTCAATTTCCGCCCCCTTTTCTTCTTTCTTGAGCGGACTTTTTCTAGGCAGAACATTTATTTTCTTCCCCTCAATAATTTTCTCGCTAACCAAGAGATTCCAAAGGGTGCCGGACGGTTTGGCGCCTTGAGAAAGCCAGTATTTTATTTTGTCGGCCTTGAACTGTCTGATTCCACCCTGTCTCGGATCATAAGCTCCAAGCGCTTCCAAATATTTGCCACTTTTCGTGGAATTTCTTTTGTCAGTCAAAACAACCCTAAAAGTAGGGATGTTTTTCCGACCGACGCGCTGTAAACGAATCATTAACATTGCGTCAGTAATTTAACATAAAGATAGGTAGATACGCAATAGCCGGTTCCTGAAGCAAATCTTACCGCCGTTGACGTTCAACCTTTAAGAGGTTAAATTGTGAAGAGAACCTCTTTGAAAACCCTGAACTGAAAACACCTTATGGACCAAAATTATTTCCTGAATCGCCTCAAAACGGGCTTACCTTTGTTTGACCATTTTCCCAAACCGGTCAGACCGATGATTATGGGCACGGAAAGCGAATACGGCGTGGCGACCGCCGACGACGGCGAACCGATTGTTCATACTCATCGTTTGCCTGTAGTGCTAGAGAACGGCGGGCGGATTTACTTTGACATGAATCGTCATCTGGAATACGCGTCACCGGAAGTGCCAGACGCCGTCCACGCCACGGCGTATTATGAAGCCGGAAAAATAATATGCGCGCGCAGTGGCTACTCGCCGAAACTTTACTGCCACAACAATGATTGGCAAGGACAAACCTTCGGCTCGCACGAAAATTATTTCAACACACTGACTTGGGAGGAAAAACAGGCGCTGGTGCCTTTCTTGGTCGCAAGAACAATTCTCTGCGGCGCCGGCTGGCAAAATGATGTCTACAGCATCGCCCAACGTCCGCCATTCGTAAAACACATATTTCATCTGAACACCACCGACAACCGGGGAATCTTAAATACCAGAAACGAGCCCCTATCCTCGCTTCCTGGATGGAATCGCCTTCATTTGATATTGGGCGATGCCAATATGAGCCAGATGAGCACTTTCATCCGTCTCGGCTTCACCGGCATGGTAATTGAATTGGCTGAAATGGCCGCGTTGCCTTGTATTCGTTACAGCGATAAGGACGAAACGGTTCTGGCCGACCTAAATCGTTTGACCAACCTGCCGGACAAGTGGCTCATGCTTGGTATTGAATACGGACCGAAAGACCCGATTGAACTCCTCAGTTTGTATCTGGAAAGAGCAAACGCGGAATTCGGCGAAAGGGATGAAATAACGATGGCCTTAATAGCGGTCATTCGCGACACGCTGGAGAAACTCGCGAGCAACTTCACCTTGCTTGAGAAAAGGTTGGACTGGATGGCAAAACTTCGACTCATAGAAGAGCACGGCAAAGGATTTGAGGAATGGGGTAAACGCGCCATTGACCTGGCTTATCATGACTTAGACCGGGAATGTTCGTTGTACACCGGCTTGCTCCTCACCAGTAAAATGGAAAAAACGGTCAGCGACTTAATGACTGATGAAGCGTCGGTCGAACCGCCAAAGAGCACTCGGGCCTACGCCAGAGGCCGCTTGGTGAAACTCTTGGCGGAGGAAGGACGAGGACGGGAAGTAAAAGACCAAGCGTGGGAGGAATTGATGATTGTTGATGAATCGTTCAACCGACCAAGAAGAGGCCAGATGCCGTCCGGCAAAATTTATTGGCGAAAGAACATCGTAAACCCCTTTGAGAACTATTGGGATTTGTTCTCCAAAGTGGAATATAGAATCAGGTCGGGGAGAATCTGAGGCGGCGCGCGCCGGTTTGCCAAAGCAAACCGGCGCTTTTTTAAATTTCTTTAAATTTTTTAAGTTTTCAGAAACCCCTGAATTAAAGCCATAAAAATGTGTCAACCTGCCAGGTTGACACGGGGTTGACGGGTGGAAATATTTGGGTTTTAGAGATTTTTTTAGAGATTTTTTGGTTATGTCGGAACTGCTTGACAGAAGATGAAAGATAAGTAATTTAAATGCAGATTAAGCAAAAATGAGACATCAAAACCGAAAACAAAAAACCAATCCGGAGGTTAGATGAAAGAAAGAAATATCAGAGGCGGACTTCGTTTATCAGTACTCACTAATGAGGATGCGGTACTCAAAAGAAACCAGCCGGCGTTTCTCTTCATTCACGGCGTGTGCGGCGACGCCCGCCAGTTTAACACCTGGGTTAATTTGGCGACCGAACAAGGGCTTTGGGCCTATGCTTTGGATTTGCGCGGCCACGGCCAAAGCGGTGGCAAAATTGGAAACGCGTCAATCAGTGATTACGCTGGAGATGTAAAAGACGCGATTCTCCAAATCGGCGAGGTGCATTTGGTCGGCCATTCCATGGGCGGTCTAATCTCCCAAATGGTTTGCCAGGATGCCGATATGTCGCATTTAATTCGGAGAGTCGTTCTGCTCGCTTCCACTCCGCCCGCCGGCATAAGAATCCCATTTCAGAAAGGATTTCTTAAACCGAGATATCTTTGGGCTATGGCCTTAGGCAAACCCTTCCAGCTACACGAGAAAGAGGAACGGCTGTTCCGCGGACTTAAAGGGAATTGTAAGTTCAAGCAAGAATCCGGAAAAGTGGTGCGCGAAATGCTTATCGGCCAATGGAAAGCGGAGCGCCTGCGCCCTCCTACGCTCGTCGTGGCGGGAATCAGGGACGGCGTCTACCCGATACAAAGCGGCGTGCAGCAGAAAATCGCCCGATTCCATGGCGCGCTTTATAGGGAAGCCGACACCGGTCATATGATTCATTGCGAACTCGCGGGAGATAAATGCTTCTTGGAAATAATTTTGCCTTGGTGTCTGGCGTGACCTGCTCTTGCCCCGCGTTCGCCGAAAGCGAACGCGGGACTTTTTTAACCTCCCGTCTCTAAAAATCGCCAGGCGCGAGGGGGGGGTTGGTAATTCAAAATTTAATAGCTCTGCAACCGTTTCGCCTTATCGTGAACCCTGATTTTTTCATGGGCCTTGGCTTCAATTTGACGAATGCGCTCGCGAGTTACGCCAAATTTCTGACCGACTTCTTCCAGAGTGTGGGTAATGCCGTCAGTCAAACCGTGCCTCATTTCAAGGATTTGGCGCTCTTTGTCCGTGAGGTCGCCTAAAATCTCCCGGACTTGGTCGCGAAGTATCCTTCGTGATGATTCGTGGGCGGGCGAAAGAATTTTGTCATCGGCGACAAAATCGCCGAGCGTTGACTTGCCGTCATCGCCGTCATCGCCCACCGGACTTTCCAAAGACACCGTATCTTGGTCAATTTTTTCAATCTGATAAACCTTCTCTACTTCCAAACCCATTTCCACGGCGATTTCCTCTTGCAGAGGGTCGCGCCCCAAGTCCTGTAAAAGCCGCCGCACCACCTGTTTATACTTGGCAATCGTCTCCACCATATGCACCGGCACCCGAATCGTCCGCGATTGGTCCGCCAGGGCGCGAGTGATGGCCTGCCTTATCCACCAAGTGGCGTAAGTGGAAAACTTATAGCCCCTAGTCCAATCAAACTTATCAACGGCCTTGAACAAACCCAAATTGCCTTCTTGAATCAAATCTAAGAGCGTCAAATCAGGGGAACGGCCGACATATTTCTTGGCAATGGAAACCACCAGTCGAAGATTGGCTTTGGCCAATAAATTTTTCGCCTCCATATCCCCCGCTTGAATCCTTTTAGCCAGTTCTTTCTCCTCGGCCGCGTGAATCAAAGGATACTGGCCGATTTCTTTAAGGTACATCTGAATGGAGTCGTAGTTGGAATCGGAGCGCAAAAAATCTTTCTTGGCGTCCTCCGGCGTAATGTCTAAAACCCCGCCGCCTTCCAAAACATCAATACCTCCGGCGCTAAGCCGCTGATACAATTCTTCCAAGAAAACGATGTCTTCTTCAATTCTTGGAAATTCTTTAAGAATTTCGTCGTAAGTAATAAAGCCGCGGTCCCGCCCTTTCAAAACCAAGCGATTGGCTTTGGTGTTGCGGTCTTTGTCGTTTTTGGACAAAACAATTTTCGCTTTGACCTTTTTGCCGGCCGCGCGACGTTTGGCGTTTTTTTTCGCCGGACGGCGGGCGAATTTCTTCTTGCGCTTTTTTACCAACCTTCGCCCGCCTGATTTATTTTTTTGTTTTCTATTAGCCATTAGAAAAAGATTAATTGCCAACCCAAGAGAAAAAAGAAAGAAAATCCTACCCCGCCAACTCTGTTATCTGTTTTGATATTTCTTGGCATTTTTTAATAAGCGCCTCCGTTTTAGCTCTATCACCCCCTTTCTCCGCCAGAGCGAGTTCCCGCATAGCCAACCCAAACCGAAGTTTAAGAATATCGCGCTGATACTCGCGAAGCAAGCCGTCCGCGCCGGACGATTCTCCGCCATCCGGAAAGTAGGCGTCAATCTCAAACAATAATTCGTCTTTCAATTCCCCATACAACTCTTCGCGACGCTTAAAATCCTCCTCGCCTAAAAGCGCTTTGACCTGTTTTGCCAACACGCCGTCTTTGCCCGAAACTCCTTCTCTCATGAGGAGGCCGAAAATTCTTCTCTCAACAAAATCCCGCCGGCTATCCTTGGAATTTTTTCCCTGGCCGACCTCCGCCCCAACCTGCTCTACGCCGACTTTTTGAAGTTCTTCAAAAAGAGCGGTTTCGCGAATACTCGTCCTTTCGGCAATTTTTTTCACCGCTTGCGATTGTTCAATCCGGCTTTGCACGGCTTTAACAAAAGGCAACAGATGCAGTGCGACCCCGTCGGCCAAACGCCGACCCGAAAGTCCCGCCTTTATTATTTTTTCCAAAATAAAATCAATGACCGGCAAAGAGTCGCTTATTATTTTTTTGAACGATTCGGGGTCTTCCTTCGCCAAATCAGCCGGGTCTTTGGTTTTAGGAAACGGGGCAATTTTGACTTCCATGCCATGGGCGAGCGCCAATTTCGTCCCTCGGATGGCCGCTTTAAATCCCGCTTTATCCGGGTCAAAAGCGAAAATTATTCTGTTGGAAAGCCGGTCGACCGACAAAAGATGACTCTCGGTTAAAGCCGTGCCGGAAGTCGCCACGGCGTTGGTAAAGCCGATTTGATGCGACATTATCAAATCCATCTGGCCTTCAACAAAAATCGCAAAGTTGTTCTTTTTTATGGAGAGTTTGGCCTTGTCAAAACCGTAAAGAATTTTGGATTTGTTGAAAAGCTCGGTTTCCGGACTGTTGAGATACTTCGCTTCCGCCTCGCCAGCTTCACCCCAAATTCTTCCGGAAAAGCCAACGACTCGGCTGGCCGAATCGCCAATCGGAAACATCACGCGCGAGCGGAAGCGGTCATAAAAACCGCTCGGGCCTTTCTTAGCGAGCCCCGCCCGCTCTAAAATTCCCGCCGAGAAGCCCTTTTTCAACATAACCTCGCTTAAATTGCGCCAGCCCGCCGGGGCGAAGCCGAGCCGGAAACTTTCCGCCGTCTTAGCGCTCGCGCCGCGCGAGGTGAGATATTTCAAGACCTCGGGCTGCTTGGCCAGCTCTTTTTCAAAGTAAGCAGTGGCTTCTTCCAGCGCGGCATAAATTTTCTCCCGCTCGCCCGTTTTCTCCGGCTTTTCGTAAACAATCGGCACGCCGGCGCGCGCGGCCAAGAGCTTGAGCGCGCCCTTGAAATCCAAACCCTCAAATTCTTCCACAAAAGTAAAAATGTCGCCCTTGGCCTGGCATCCAAAACAATAATAGGAGCCGCGTTCGGGCGATACGAAAAAAGACGGCGTCCGCTCATTATGGAACGGGCATTTGGCTTTGTAATTGGAACCGGCTCGCTCTAAACCGACATAAGAACCGACCACCTCCACGATACCGAGCCGCTCCTTAATTTTCGCTACTGTGTCGGAGGGCATAATGTTAACTTTTGAAGGGCTGGCGTTATTTGGAAACCGCTACCTCAAGTTCCACCGCCGCCCGCGCTTCTTCAATCTCTACGCGTCGCCGCTCTTCTTCGCTCCAAAGCTTGTCCTGAAGGATTTTAATCATTTTGTTTTTTGGACTCCCCAAAAAACCGGTGCCGGCGGGGATAAGCCGCCCGATGATAACATTTTCCTTAAGCCCCCTAAGCCGGTCAACCGCCCCGCGGACGGCGGAAGCAATCAAGACCTTCGTCGTGTGCTGGAATGAGGCGGCGGAAAGGAAACTGCGCCTAGACAGCGAGACCTCGGTGATGCCCATCACCACATGCTCGGTCTTGGCCTCCGGCAAATCCTTCTCTTTGGTTTTTTTATTTTCTTCGGCCAATTCGTCCGAGCCAACAATATCGTGGGTGGCAAAACCGGTGCCACCCGGGTCTTTGACCTTTCGTCTGGAAAACATCTGCCGCACTATCAGTTCAATGTGTTTTCTGGCCACCGTTTCGCCTTGCAATTCATAGGGCTTGGAGACTTCTTCAATGATGTAATTTTCCGTCCTCTCTTTGCCGGTGTATTTGAAAAGTTCGTCAATATCCGCCGAACCGTCCGTAAGGAAGTCGCCGGCTTTGACACTGTCGCCCGTCTTAACCAAAGGCGTGCGGCCGGCTAATGCGGTGTATTCAATGTTTTCCTTTTTGCCTTTTTTGTCCGCGACTTCCGGAATCATGACAATGATTTTTTCGCGGCCGATGTCTTTGATTTCCGCGACCAAACCGTCTCCCTTAGAAATAATGGCCGGATTTTTTGGCGAACGCTTCTCAAAAAGTTCTTCAACGCGCGGCAAACCCTGGGTGATGTCGCCGCCGACCGATGCCGTGCCGCCGGCGTGGAAAGTCCTCATCGTAAGCTGGGTACCCGGCTCGCCGATGGCTTGGGCGGCCACCGTGCCGACCGCTTCGCCGATGTCAACCAATTTGTCCTTGCCCAAGTCAAAACCGTAACAAAAGGCGCAGACACCGAAATTGGACTTGCAGGTCAAAGGCGAACGCACCTTGACGGCGTTTACTCCCGATTTTTCTACCGCCGCCGCGTCCGCTTTGGAAAGGAGGTGGCCTTTTTTAAACAAAATCTTGCCGGCTGCTGAAACATCCTCCGCCACCACTCGTCCGCGAATCGCTTTGCCAATCAAAACCTCAATGCCGGTCAAACTTTTATTGGTTATGGTCACAAAGTCCTTGGTGCCGCAATCCTCTTCGCCGACAATCGCATCTTGAGCCACATCAAACAGCCGGCGCGTCAAATAACCGGCTTTGGCGGTGTTTAAAGCCGTATCAGTCAAGCCCTTTCTTGAGCCGTGGGTGGTAATAAAATATTCAATCGGCGTCAATCCTTCCTTCATTGACGATAAAATCGGAAATTCAATGGTCTCGCCGGCCGTATTGGCGATAAGGCCCTTCATCCCGACCATCTGGGTAATCTGGGAAAGCGAGCCCCTAGCGCCGGATTTCCACAAATCAAAGACCGAACCGACGGGATTTAGAGTGTCGGGAATTAGCCGCTCCACTTCATTTTTGGCTTCATGCCAAATCTGAATATTTTTCCTGATTCTTTCTTCTTCGGACAACAATCCGTCGTTAAATTCTTCGTTCACTTCATCGGAACGCTTCTTGGCTTTTTCAATCACCGCCCATTTGCCCTCAGGCACCACCACATCGTCAATGCCCCAAGTAACGCCGGAGTAAGTGGCGTATTTGAAACCGAAGGCCTTGATTTTATCCATTATCGCCGGAATGTTTTCAATGCCGTATTTGATTATGAGCCCTTCCACAATGCCGGACATGGACTTCTTATCAATTTCTTTATTGATGAAAGGATAATCAGCCGGCAGGACGGTGTTGAAGAGCAAGCGCCCGACGGAGGTCTCAAAAAGCTCGCCTTGAAATTCTTTGTATTTGGGCTTATCGGTTGCCAGCACTTTTATCTTGGCGCGAAAATCCAAAACGCCGAAATCAAAAGCGGTAATGGCTGCGTTAGGGCTGGCAAAATATTTGCCTTCGCCCAAACCGCCCGGCACGATTTTAGTCATCCAGTAGCAACCCAAAATGATATCCAGCAATTTGGCGGAAACAATCGGGTCGCCGCTTCCGGGTTTTAAGATATTTTTCGGCGCCGCCATAATTTCTTTCGCTTCCATCTGGGCTTCGTCGGAAAGCGGCACGTGAACGGCCATTTGGTCGCCGTCAAAGTCGGCGTTAAAGGCGGTGCAGACCAGAGGGTGGACTTGAATGGCGTTGCCTTCAACCAATATCGGCTGAAAGGCCTGAATGCCGAGCCGGTGGAGAGTCGGCGCGCGGTTTAGGAGCACGTGCTTACCTTTAATGACTTCCTCCAAAATCGCCCAGACCTCAGGCGCGTCGTCTTCAATCAGCCGGCCGGCGCCCCTGATGTTGTAAGCCAATTCCCGCTCCAGAAGCTTGGCGATGACGAATGGGCGGAAAAGTTCAAGCGCCATATGCTTCGGCAAACCGCACTGATGAAGCCCCAATTCCGGACCAACCACAATGACCGAACGGCCCGAATAATCAACGCGTTTCCCCAAAAGATTGGAGCGGAAAAGCCCTCTTTTACCCTTGAGATTGTCGGAAAGGGATTTGAGCGGCCGGCGGCTGGCCATAGTCGCCCCGCCGGCGGAGTTGGTGCTGTGACGGATTGAATTGTCAATCAGCGAATCCGCCGCCTCCTGAAGGATTCTTTTTTCGTTTCGAAGAATGACATCAGGCGCTTTTATCTCAAGGAGTTTCCTAAGCCGGTTGTTTCGGTTTATCACTCGGCGATAAAGGTCGTTGACATCGGAGGTGGCGTAGCGGCCGCCGTCCAGAGGCACCATCGGCCGAAGAGCCGGGGGAATGACGGGGATTCTCGTAAGAAACATCCATTCCGGCCGGAGGTTGTTCTTAATCATTGAGCGCACCAACCCCAGCCGTTTGGCGATTTTCTCCCGCTCGGCGGCGCCGGCATCGGCAAGGTCGCTTTCCAAATTTTCCGCCAGCTTACGCAAATCCAAACTCTTAAAAATTTCATAGATTGACTCGGCGCCAATGCCCGCCTCAAACATCGCTCCATACTTGACGGAGAAATGGTGGTAGGAAACCTCGTCAAGCACCCGCCCTTCTTGGACGGCGTCAATTTCGCTCTTGGCGTTTTTAAGCATTTCTTTAAGCGCTTCTTTGGTCTTGTCGTCTTGCACTCTCTTCACCTTGGTTTTGTATTCCGAATCAATGCTTTTAAGAATTTTCTCCCGTTCGCTTTCGTCAACGCGGGTGATGATGTAGCCGGCAAAATAAATGACTTTCTCCAAATCGGAGGAGGTCATGCCCAGGATAAGCCCCATTCTTGAAGGCATGCTCCGGAGAAACCAAATATGGGATACGGGACTGGAAAGTTCAATATGCCCCATCCGGTCGCGCCGGACGATGGAGCGGGTAAGCTCCACGCCGCACTTTTCGCAGACGATTCCCTTGAAACGAATGCCGCGATATTTGCCGCAGTAACATTCAAAGTCCTTCTCCGGACCGAAAATCTTTTCGTCAAAGAGTCCGTTCTTCTCGCTTCTTTGGGTGCGATAATTGATGGTCTCCGGTTTCGTCACTTCGCCTTTTGACCACTCCAAAATTTTCTCCGGCGAAGCCAGTTGGAGGGCGACCACGTTGAAGTCGTTAAAAGAAGACGCTTGGGGTTTTTTGTAATTGGTTCTCATATGATTTTAATTGAATATAATCGCTTAATTTGTTTGGGAAAACTTTTGAACGGGGGGATTCCAAGAGGACGAATTTACTTTCTGGCAAGAAACTATTGGGCATCCGCGCTCAAACCTTTGTCCGCGTTTCGACCTTCTTCCGGAAGCCGGAGCAATTCCACATTGAGCGACAGCCCTTTCAAGTTGTTCAAAAGCACGCTGAAAGAAGCGGGCGCGTTGGAGTCCTTAATGCGTTCGCCTTTGACGATGGCGTCAAACGCCGCCGAGCGCCCCAAGATATCGTCGGATTTAATGGTGAGCATTTCCCGCAAAGTGTACGCGGCGCCGTGGCCCAAGAGAGCCCAGACTTCCATTTCCCCGAATCGCTGGCCGCCGCCTTGAGCCTTGCCGCCCAAGGGCTGTTGGGTAATAAGCGAATACGGACCGATGGAGCGCATGTGGATTTTGTCTTCCACCATATGATGAAGTTTCAAAATATACATATAACCGACGGCGATATTTTGGCTGAATGATTCGCCGGTCCGGCCGTCATAGAGTTTCATCTTGCCGCTCCGGTCAAAACCGGCCTTTACCAATTCGTCTTTCACTTCCTCGTCGCTCGCGCCGGTAAAGGGGGGCACAATGGCCTGGTAACCCTGGGTGTGGGCGGCCAGGCCCAAATGTAATTCCAGAATTTGCCCCAAATTCATGCGCGACGGTACTCCGAGCGGAGTCAAAATAATGTCCACCGGCGTGCCGTCGGGCAGGTAAGGCATATCGGCTTCGGGCAGCACGCGGGAAATGACGCCTTTGTTGCCGTGCCGGCCAGCCAATTTGTCGCCCACCGAGACATTCCGGAGTTCCGCCACTTCAATGTGAATTCGCTTCAAAATTCCGCTATCCAACTTATCGCCCCGTTCGCGGGAGAAAACTTTCACGCCGATTATCCGGCCCCTCTTGCCGTTCTCCATCCGCTTGGAGGTGTCTTTGACATCACGGGCTTTCTCGCCGAAAAGCGAGCGGAGCAATCGTTCCTCCGGAGTGAGCTGGGTTTCGCCTTTGGGCGTAATTTTCCCTACCAGAATATCACCCGGCCTAACTTCCGCCCCAACCCGGACAATGCCGTCCTCGTCAAGATTTTTGAGTTTGACTTCGCCGACATTCGGAATATCGTGGGTCGTCACTTCGGGACCAAGCTTCGTGTCTCTGACATTCACCACAAATTCTTCAATGTGAATGGAAGTAAATTTACTGTCCTTGACCAACCGCTCGGAAATGATAATGGCGTCTTCGTAATTGAAACCGCTCCAAGACATAAAAGCGACCAGCACATTGTGGCCCAAAGCCATTTCCCCACCGACGCTTGAAGAGGTGTCGGCCAAAACCGTTCCTTTCTTTACTTTATCGCCAGCTTTGACAATCGGCCTCTGGTGGAAGACGGTAAAGCCGTTAGTTCGGGAAAAATTGACAAGCTTGTATTCCCTGTCCTTGCTTTTGGAATTCTTGACGATAATTTTCTTGGCGTCAGAATAAGAGACCGTCCCTTCCTCAAGCGCGTTGACGACTCGGCCGGTGTCTTTAGCCGCCTGTTTTTCTATGCCCGTCGCAACCAAAGGCGCTTCCGGCACGATAGACGGCGTGGCTTGCTTTTGCATGTTTGAACCCATAAGCGCTCTGTTGGCGTCGTCATGATTTAAAAATGGAATCATGGAGGTGGCGATGGAAAACGCTTGGTTGGTGGCGACATCTATAAAATCAACGCTTTCCTTTTTCGCCAAACCCGGCTTGCCACCAAGCCGGACTTCCGCCACTTCTTCCAGAAGCTCGCCTTTTTCGTTGTAGAGGGTGGCGGCGTGAGCGATATTGTAGTTTTCTTCTTCGTAAGCGTTTAGGTAGACGATTTCTTTGGTAATCATTCCGTTCTTCACTTTGGCATAAGGCGTCTCAATCATGCCGAAATCGTTTATCCTGGCGTAGGTGGCCAATCTAAGAATCAAGCCGATGTTCGGGCCTTCCGGAGTGTGGATCGGACAAACCCGTCCGTAATGCGACGGGTGAACGTCCCGGACTTCAAAACCGGCCCGCTCCCTGGTCAAACCGCCGGGGCCCAAAGCCGAAAAAGTCCGAAGGTGCTCCAACTCGGCCAAGATATTTTCTTGGGCCATAAATTGGGAAAGCTGGTTGGTGGTGAAAAATTCTTTGATGCGGGCTTGCAGGGGCTTCGGAGAAATAAACTGGACCGGTGTCGTAACATCGGATTCAATCGTAGACATCCGGTCTTGGATATTCCGCTTTATCTGGGTCATACCAACGCGGATTTTTTGCTGGAGCAGTTCTCCCACATAGCGGACCCGCCGGCTTCCCAAGTGGTCTATATCGTCCTCCATCGCGCCGGCCGTGGTGTTTAATTTTATGATGTTGCCGACGATGTGAATCAAGTCGGTCAAGGTGATTTTCCTCTGCTCCATGTCTTTTTCAGAAAGCCCCAAACCGAAGCGTTTGTTGAATTTGAAACGGCCGACTTTGGAAATATCATAACGCTCGGAGCTGAACAACCCATTGATGAATTCCTTGGCATTATCTATGGAGCGCATATCGCCGTCGCGGAGCCGTTTGTGAATTTCAAGGTAGGATTCGGCAACGGTCTTGGCGTGGTCTTTTTCAAAAGACGCGTCAAGGAACGCCGGCGCTTCTTTAATGTCCGCAAAATGCTTTCTTATGATTTCGTCATTCTCGGCGCCAAACACCCGCAAGAGAGAGGTGATGGAGAATTTTCTCTGCCGGTCAATCCTAACGTAAATAGCACCGTCCGGCTCGGCATCTATCTCAACCCAAACGCCTCTGGAAGGAATAATCTTCGCGCCGAAATACTGTTTGCCTTTGAATTCCGTCTTGGTAAAAAAGACGCCGAAAGAACGGGCCAGTTGCGGGACAATCACCCGCTCCACTCCGGAAATAATGAAAGTGCCGTGAGAGGTCATCATCGGCAAATCGGCGAGAAAAATTTCCTGCTCTTTGCTCACGCCCAATGTCTTATTTTTCAAACGAACGGTTACTTTAAGCGAAGCGTCATAAGTTAACTTATTGTCTTTGGCGAAATATTCGTCGCTCTTCGGCTCCCCGATTTTCAAACCCATGAAGTCCAATTCAAATTTTTTTCCCGAATGGTCTTTGAGCGCGGTGAACTCGCTTATCACTTCTTTGATGCCGTGGCTTAAAAGCCAGTTAAAGGAGTGGAGTTGCGATTCCACAAGGTTGGGCATGGTTATTAGCGGCTCCTTGAAACGGCTCCAATATTTTTTGGGCCGGACGGCGCCATGAAGCAAAGGCGAAGCGATAAGTTGTTTGGTTATGGGAAATTTGTCGCTGGTCATAAAAAATAACCGGTGAATTAATAAAAAAATTTAAATTAAAGAATGGCGCCGCGACGCCAACCAATATCCAAGTTCCTTTCGTAAAGTTAAAGCAAAAAACGAGGCCAAAAAGAAAAACACCCACGCAAAAAACCGCGTGAATCTTTAATAAGCCCTCGTTATTTAAAGTTTGCCAAAAAAATGGGGCGTTTATTGGCTTCTAAAGCGTCGCCAGCCGCTACTCAATCGTGGCAGGTATTCTATACGAGCTATTTTTAATGTCAAGCGAAAAGTCAAGAGAGTTATCCACAACTGGATACGGAACAAGCGCGCCTGCCTGCCCCGCCGGGGCGGTAGGCAGGAAACTATACGACGCTAACGCAGAAAATACAAAGACGATTAAAGTGGGTTTTGCTCTACTGCCAAAATTAGTATGTTAACCCCATAAACCGAGAGCGTGTGCTATATTATTGTTCGGCAGGTATTAAAATAAAAGCCGGGCGAGTGGCGGAACTGGCATACGCGTGCGCCTTAGGAGCGCATTCCGAAAGGATTGTGGGTTCAAATCCCACCTCGCCCATTGAACGAAGTGAGACGGCGGAAGCATTGTGCCTACGCACAATGCGGGTGGGATTTGAAAGGCTTTTCGTTATCGAACCGACTGGAAGGAGGTGAGATCGAAAAGCACCTGGCGATGATCGAAAAGCACCTGGCGATGTAGTCGCCAAATCCCACCCATTGACATTGATACATTAGATGTGCTAACTTTGTTTCCAGAGGCACAAATACAATTTTGGCTTCAATTCAAACACACACAGAAAAAACAGAAAGAACATGATAAGAACAAAAGTACTGTTAGTGTCTGGAAGGAGAGGCGGCAAAACCAAGGAGGAGATTAAAACCTTAATGAAAGATGAGTTAGAGCAAGCGGGGCACGAAGTGCTCATTGCTCAAAATGTTGACGATGCGTTATACCTTGTCTACCACGAAGAAAACGTGTCGGTAATGATAACTGAGGCGGACATCACTGGTTATCAAGACGGCGTGGAGTTAATCAGGGCGGTCCATGATATAAACCACGGAACGACTAAGACCGTTCTCACCAGCGGCCGGTATGTGGAAGAGTTAATTGAACTCGCCCACCTCGCTGGTGCCACCGCTTACTGGTCAAGACCGTCCAGCATGAAGAGTTTGGTCCACCTCATTGCCCAAATTCTTCAAGACCAAGGAGAAATGGCGGCTGAAGCAATGGTCGCGACCGCGCCGGCAATGGCGTAACCTAATAACCGCCGAAGCCAAAATCACCACAGGCCCGTCCGAAATGGACGGCCTGTTTTTTATGCTTCACCATTTTTTTACTACTTTTTTATGATTCATCTTTATAAATTTTATAAATTCTGGTTAGCAAAATCTCTTTAATTGAAGCCCCGCCAACGCGTCAACCTGCCAGGTTGACGCGCAAAAATGGCTTTGTTTAGACGTATAATCTAAAGTGGTCAACCTGCCAGGTTGACGCGTTGGGATGGCACGCAAGGACGGGAGGATAACACCCTCTGCTGTGACCATTTTTTCGACAAAACGCGACATTGACACAGTGAACATAATGTGATAGCTTATCCGACAGATTTCGTCAAAGTGGCCTTTGACAAAAGAAGAAACTGAAACACCATCATGGAGTGGATTGTTCTATGGCTGGCTGAAAGGGATTTGTTCTTAACTACAGTAAAAGAGGCGCAAGCGAAGATCGTCGTGCGTTATGATGGGATTGACCGTTGTATCATGGCTTACAAGGACCATGTCTTGGCGCAAAAGGGCCAGACCTACAAAATGCCAATCAAAAAACTGAAACCGACTGATCCGAAGGAGTTGGAAGATGGGGCGGTGGATAAAAAGGTCGGAGAGGAGTACGAGACATGGGTTAAAAACGCCGACGGCGCACTACAACAAAAAAAGTGCAAGTTGGACGAATGGGATGTGCTGCCGGCAGATTGGTTTCAAATAGACGCAAACGGAAATACAACTCCCCCTTTGGAAGATGGGGGATGGCAAAAAAGATTCGGAGGGGGACTCCGCTGGCTCGGCTTGCCAGGCGTCAATACCATCTACAGATACAACTTTATCTGGACAAGTCTAGAACAAAAAAAGGAAGAATCGTCTGGCAAAATCAAGACGGTCTTTGTCACCAAAGAATTCACGGGGGAGGCAGAAAAACGGGGCGGTAATGGTCCCATAGATTATGTTCCACTGTTTATTGACACCTATGTGGCCCAAGTGGAAGAAGCCGACAGCCGTGACGGGGTACCGTTTAATGTTCAGTACTTGATAACAGCTAGAGTGGTAAATCCGTACAAAGCTACACAAAAAGTCCATCGCTGGTTGGAGACCGTTCAAAACCAAATCGGTGGTAAAATTGTGGACTTTGTGCGCGACCACTCCTACACAGACCTATTAGATCAATCAAAAACGGATCCCAGTAAGCCGTCTGATTCCAAGATTGCGTTAGAATTAAACACTCTTCTATCGGACGAAAGACATTTCGATGAATTTGAGGAAAATCTGGGCGTTAAAGTGGACAAAATTCAAATCTGGGACATCAGTCCATCAAATCCAAAGTTCATTGAAACAGTCACGAAGAGGTTCACGGCCGAGCAGGAAGGTAAAGCCAATGTGGTTACAGCCACTTACTACCAACAACAACGCAAACTGGAGGCAACCGCCGACGAGGATTACAACAGGAGGGTCTACGGCGCCATCAAGGAAGCCGGCGGCATGACGGTGGAAACGGCAAAACAACTCAAAGAAATCAAAGGTGTGTTGTCGCTTGGCGGCGAAGCTGCCAATATCATAGTCCAGCAACCACAACCAGAGAAAGAAAAGAAAGTGGAGGAAAAGAAATGATAACCCTTCTAACATTCATACACAACCTGAAGTCGCTTTGGGATGCGGCGTTTGAAGCTTGGTACGCTATCTTACTCACCGCTGTATTGGCGGCTGGAGTAATTTGGTGGCTTATCAAGTTCAAGCCATATAAGAAGGTGTGGACATGGATGCTTGCGGCGCTGAACTGGCCGGGGAAAATATTCGGATGGATGCTTGATAAGGTAGATAAAATGCTAAAGAAGTTGTTTTCTAAAACCACTTCGGCGCCGTTCAGCACTCGTTCAAGAATAATCGCGGCAATTGCCACCGGTATAGCTATCACCGGTATTGGATTAGCGGTCATACTAGGGACAGCCGGCGCCGGATTACCGTTACAGATGCCGAAAATCAGACAGGATGTACTGTGGGCAATCGGGGTTGTGTTTGTTTTGACAGTCATTGGCGGGTATTTCTTCTTCAAATGGCTCGTCGGTAAAGCAAAGTACAAACCAATCAGCACAGCGGCCGGCGGGAAAAAACCGTGGGATATCAAAAAGTTGAAGGATTCTCCGGTCGCCGGCACTTTGTTGGCACTGGCTGGGGTGGCTTTCATTTACTTCTTGACCAGCCAAATCTGGCCGAACTTCTGGGAAAAATGGAGTGGTTCAGCTGGGTTTTGGTGGATACCGGTTGGCATTGCGGCGGGCTTCCTCCTTTACAACATTAAGGCGGGGTACGCGGCTACAGTTGCCGGTATTGTCATTACCTTAATGTCCTTGGCCGTCATGGCAACCGCTCTATCCTCGTGCGTCGGGGTGTATAAGGAAAAGAAAACGGCGAAAATTGAAGCCGAAAGAAAGAAAAAGGAGGAAACAAAGCAATTGACGCTAGCAGAAGCGAGAAAAGACCCGACTAAGAGGGATTGGGAGTTGACATGGGAAAAAACGGATAATGTCGCGGGATACAATCCCCACCAGCGAAGCGGGACGTTCCAAGCAAAAGTAGTTCGGTTTGATGACAATGTCCTGGACATCCACGTCTATTACTCCCACGAAGGAAGGCGGTGGATATGCCGGATGAAAGGAGAAAAGCTGGGGCCGAAAACCTACGGCGGAACCTGGGAGCAGGACCCGCCGAAGTTACAAGGCCACTGGTCACTCACAAAAGTGGACGAAGACACCTTTATGGGTTGGCATACCAGTGAACGAAAAGAGAAGTATGTCCCCATGTGGCTCAAAGCCAAAAATTGAAAAAAAGAAAAGGGATGTTCTTTAAGGATTCACAAAAGCGGGAAATGACTTCCCGCTTTTTTTATGTTGCGCGCCCACCCCCCCCGCAACTTGCCGCGTGGGTAAGTTTTTTTATTCTCAATACGATGATAAGATAAAGAAAATTAAAAATAACTTATCCTCAAAGTGAAAATCGTGCTTTATGTCGTTGTTTTTATCGGGGGCGCGGTCGTTATGGTTTTAGAGTTGGTGGCGACCCGTATTATCGCGCCCTATCTCGGCGCGTCATCAATCGTCTGGACGAGTTTAATCGGCGTCATTCTGGCGGGCCTAAGCGTCGGCTACTTTGTAGGCGGAAAAATCGCCGATAAGAAAGCGACTTACAAAGGACTCGCGCTTATTTTCATAATTGCCGGACTTTTGGTGATTCTCATTCTCTACTTCAAGCCCATACTCGGCTTAATCGCAAAAATAGAAAACCTGCAAGCCGGAGCATTGCTCGCCTCTTTAATCCTCTTTACGCCGGCGACAATCGCTTTGGGCACCATTGCTCCTTACGCCGTCCGTCTCCGGATTGAGTCGCTCCAAAATTCCGGAAATATCGTAGGGAAACTCTACGCTCTTTCAACGGTCGGAAGCATTGTCGGCACCTTCCTCGGCGGGTTTTTCCTTATCTCGTATTTCGGGAGCACTAAAATTCTAGAATACTTAAGCGCCACTCTGATTTTATCCGGGGTCTTCGTATATGTGGCAGATACCAGAAAATCAACCGGCTTAATTGCCCTGCCTTTGCTCCCCATAATACTGACAGCAATCATTCCCCCTTATGGCTTAATCCTGGAAAAAAACGCCGAACTTCTCACCGATGTGGACAGCGAATACAGCCGGCTTTGGGTCTACGACAGCAGAGATAAAAAAACCAATCGGCCCGCCCGCTACCTTACGACAAGCGTTGAACTCACCCAATCGGGCATGTATCTCGATAACCCCGAAGAACTCCTCTTGGATTATGCCAAACTGCTTGACCTGGCGGAAATGTTCAACCCGAAACTTAACCGCGGGCTTTTAATCGGCGCCGGGGCGTATTCATACCCAAAATACTTTTTGAAAAAGTATCCGGAAGCCACCCTGGACGCGGTAGAAATAGATGAAAAAATGACAATGTTAGCCAGACAATATTTCTTTCTGAAAGATAACCCGCGGCTTGCCATATACCACCAAGACGGGAGGACATTTTTAAGTCGAATTGATAATAAATACGACGCGATTTTCATTGATGCTTTCCTCTCGCCTCTTTCCATTCCCTATCACCTTACAACGGTTGAAATTATAAAAATGGCAGAGAGCAAGCTCGCCACAGAGGGAGTGGTGATTGTAAATATCATCGGCGCGCTTCAAGGCCACCGAAGCGATTTTTTCACAGCGGAATACGGCACTTACAAAACAGTGTTTCCTAATGTATACGTTTTTCGCGCGCAACCGGAGCGAAAACCCGATGAATTGCAAAACATTATTCTCGTGGCCGCAAAATCAAATAACACGCTCGTTATTGACAATAAGCTTAGGAAAAGCGATTACTTAAAAAATTGGTGGCCAGAAAAAGTAACGACAAATTTGCCCATCTTAACCGACGACTTCGCTCCGGTAGAAAAATATGTGACAAAATCAATGTTCTGAAAGACGGATACGAGAGATTTTTAATTCCCGAGTGATTTAACGGTTTCCCCCATCAAATTCATAATCCCGAAAGGCTTTGTTGAATAATTCATTTTATGGCTCTAAATAAGAGCATTTTGGGCAGTCAAAAAATGGGGCAAAATAGAGATACGGCTTAAAATAAGGATATTTTGGTTGAATTATTCAACAACGCCATCCCGAAAACCGAAAACATTATCTTGCCGTAAAAAATTACAAAAAATAATTCGCCTGTGAAAAATCGTGTTGTTCCAAAAATAATTTTTTTGCCAGCGAGGCGTTTTGCAGTTCATAAAACAAAATCATGGCTTTTTTGTATTCCGTCTCGCCAGCGCTCCGCAAAGAAAGCGGACAGGTATTGGCCGCCAAAAGACAAGCATTCGCCAAGAGCCGCGCCGTCCTTTTATTGCCATCTTCAAACGGCTGAATATAAGAAATGACGATAAGAGCAATCAGCGCTTTGTTCCAGGGATCGCCTGCCTCGTTTATTTTTTCAAGCCCAAGCTCCAACGCTTCTTTAATTTGGTATTTATTGTCCAAAGGCCGATAATTCGTGCCGGTAATGCCAACCGGTTTGCCCCGTAAACCAAAATTCACATTCAAACCATCAACCAAAAACCGATGAATGTCCTCCGTATCGCGCAAAGAAACCGTCTCAAATTTTTGCTTATTGCCAAAAATATAATCAAGGGCTTTCTTATGATTAAGAATCATTACCGCCTCTTCCTTCGGATGCCCCGCGGCCTCTCTGTTTTCCTTAATCAAGGTCTCGGTGTCCAAAAGAGTGTAAGTGTTGCCCTCAATTTTTGAGGACTTCCATGAAAACTCTATGGTAATTCTCTCAAATTCCTTTTTTAAAATATCGGGCGGTAAACCAGCGATTCTTTTTTTATAATCGCCGTCTTTCGTTTTTAACGCAGCCAATTCTTTTTGATTTATCAAACCGCCGAGTTTTTCCACTGCCGTTGTCTTAAACGAAATAGGCGCCGGCGCGCGTTGGTCCGGTTCTTGCGCCAGATAACTCTCAAAATCCATCGGTTTCAGAAACGGATGCGGGGCAACCGCCCGGTAAGCCAAAGAGCGGCCTTTGCCAAACTTTTCCAAAACGCCAGCCGCCACCAAAACCGAAAATTCTCTGGCGACGGTTTCTCGGGAAAATGGTTCATTTTGTTCGGCAAAAAAAGCCACCAAATCAGAATTTCTAACGGAAGCTCGGGTGGCGGCAAATTCAAGTATTTTTTGTTGTCTTTTAGTTAATTGTGTCATAAATTAACAACTATTCGCGTCAAGATGGCACAATTATACTGCCGTGTCTGACATAGAAGCAAATTCCGCGCAGAAGAATTCCTGACGGAAAATTTGCCCATCTTAACCGACGACTTCGCTCCGGTAGAAAAATATGTGACAAAATCAATGTTCTGAAGAACAGATGCGGATAATAATGGGATATGTCCTTAAAATTTTTCGTATTTATACGGTTATTCTAAATATTCCTTAATACGAAGTGCCGCTGCCGGCACATTATTCTTCAGTGTGTACCAGATGGTCGGCAAGTCAATGCTGAAATAATCGTGCGCCACAACATCGCGAAGTCCTGCCATCTGTTTCCATGGAATATCAATAGATATTTTAATTGAATCAGGCACTTTCTTGGCAAGTTCTCCAACAACTTCCAGTTGCATAATAACGGCGCTCTGGCTTTTGCTATCCACAGAAAAATCTTCATACGACATGCCTTCGGTAAAAGCGCGAATTTTAGCAAAGGCGTCAAGCATCAGACGAAGATACGCCGTGTCATCCTTGTTTTTATCTGGTCCCATAAATAATTTTCAAATCACGATAAATATAATCGCGAAAATACGGCACGATGGCTTTGTCAGAAATCAAATCAACCGGTTTTTGCAATCGTTCTGATAATTCTTCTTTAAACCCGACAAAATCCCACACGGAAAACGGCCGGTCTCCCAGAGAAACAAGAATATCCACATCACTGTCAGGTCTCGCATCACCGCGAGCGTATGACCCGAAAATTCCGGCATAGCGAACTTCATATTTCCCCAAAATTGGTCTTATCGTGTCACCAATGTTTTGTATTGTCCTAGTCATACAAAGATAATATCACAAGGAATGCGTGTTTGACAAAAAAAATAATAGCCAAAATACATCACTTGCGCCTAGAGAGCATAGAGAAAGGTTAAACCGCCGCCTTTCCTGGTGGCCAGAAAAAGTAACGACAAATTTGCCCATCTTAACCGACGACTTCGCTCCGGTAGAAAAATATGCGACAAAATCAATGTTCTGAAAGACGGATACGAGAGATTTTTAATTCCCGAGTGATTTAACGGTTTCTCCTATCAAGTTCATAATCCCAAACGCCGAGAACATTATGAACATTCCGATGATACCGAAGATAATCGCTAATCCGCCCTCTTTCCTCTTCGCCGCGTCATCACCTTTGGCTACATAACGAAAGACCCCCCAAATAAATACCAGAAAAGCCAGTGACAGAAGCAAAAGGATAATCGGATTTCAAAAGTGGAATATCGTCGCTCTGCATTGTGCTGGAGCTCCCTGGAGCATCGGCTCTCTGCAAACCAAAAGTATAAAATAAAAGTTGGACAAACCCCCACACCCCGACTAAAACCAACAAACCTATCACCCCATACATCATAAATTTACTTCCCTCGCTGCGTTGTTCCTCATTATGACCAGCGAAAACATATCGCATAACCCCCCATAGAAATACCAATAAGCCCGCCCCCACTAATAATGAGAAAAGAGGAGCAAGAACCCCCCACCATGTCTCGGAAAGTAACGCCTCAACATAATTGCCGGGAGGAGCGAAATCAACGCGACCGGCAAAAACAAATCTAGAAAGCACAAAACCGGCAACGGTGGCCGTTACAGCCGTCGTCACACACTTTCTGACAAAAAATCTATTGGGGTTACTTCGGCTCATTTAAATAGACAATTATAAACCGTAACAATATCCTGTAGCTTACATGAAAGAGTTTTGACGAACGAAAAGCAATCTTTGTTCTGAAGACATCCTAAATTCCACCCTCAATAAATTTAAAAAAATTCACACCGCCTATCTACGAACACCCGGGCGACTTACCAATCAGCGTGCACTCTGCATCCGTAAGTGGCGCCAATCGCGGTCCCGGCAAGGCGCCTCCCAAACCAACGCCCAAAGTATAAGCAAGAATGTTTACTATACCCCACACCCCGACCATCACGAATAGAGCGATAACCCCAAAAACCATAAAACTGGCGCCCGCCTTCCGTTTCTCGTCATTGCCGCCGGCGCTTATGTATTTTACGACGCCCCATAAAAACACTACCAAACCGATGCTGATGGCCAGGGCTATAAACTGATTTACCCATGTCTTCAGTGTGGCTATCACATCCTCAAAGTAGGTAAAATCTGGAGTCCCCGCACTGACAACTAGCGGTAGAAAAACTGCACCGATCACTGCGGCGGTACAAATTACCAATGACATAACTTGATTCTGATATTTTTTACCAATTAACTTCATAAAAACGGGATTTAAATGTTGAAAATTAAAAACGCGCGACTTAAGAAAACTTAATCTAGTCAGCCGCAAGACGACCTTAAGCATAATAGCACGCAAACCTATAGCATTGGCAAGTGCGCAGACCGTACTCACTACGGAACCCCGCCACCGAACTAACCGGCGGCGGGGTTGTAATTACGACAGAAACCGCCCAGCAAACAACACTGAAATGTCTGGAAAGAATCCTCCTATGGAACAGGAACGATTGGGACTCCTCCACCAGACCGTCCACCTGTAAAATCAGGATTAGGCACACTACCGCCAAGACCAACATTTAAGGTGTAAGCAAGCAACCGGACAAGACCCCAAACACCTACTATCACAAACAAAGCAATAACCCCCCAAATCATTGTTCCGCGAGCCGCTTTCTTTTGCTCCTCGTCAGCGCCGGCAGTAATATACCGAATCACGCCCCACATAAAGACAACCAAAGCAACTCCTATAAGGAGAGGGACAAGAGCTACCACCCAGTTAACTAGCGTTGACAGAGCACTATCAACATATCCACTTTGGACAGCGGCGGCCGCCGCAAACGACGGCAGAAGTAATACTGAGACAATCCCAACCAAACCAATTATTTTTGCTTTAAGAGACATATAATAAATATATATTTATTATTCGCTTGTAAATTTTTATGTTTTCTTTAATTCTAAATAAAGACCGAAGACCCATTAAAACAAAGAAAACTAACTGATTTTAGTGCTTGCGCATTAAAAACCTCGACCTTTAACACGCGGCACACCAAACATCATGCACGGGATAAGTGTACCCTTAAGCCCGAAACCTCGCAAGGTACCCCTGTGAATTACTTTTTCCTGTCTATGAGACATCGGCTAAAGATTTTAGCGTCTCAATAATAAGATTCATTATGCCACAAACCCCCAAACATTATAAACATACCCATTATTTCGTAATTCAAAATCCGTAAATAATGGCTTGACTTTCCTATCCTCCTTTACATTGAGTTTTGTGTTAAATGCGTCCATATCGCAATATTTACTTTTTTAATACATGATTAATTAACTGGGAATTTCCGGCACCTCCGGATAGCTCCGACCGGTTTCGCCCGTACTGATGCCGAGCGTGCCGGCAATCAAAGAGACCAATCCCCACACACCCGCCATTACGAATATAAATACCAATCCCCAGAGCATAAACTTACCCGCTTCTTTCCGTTGTTCTTCATTGTCAGCGGCGCCAAGATATCTAACAATCTGCCAAATGAAAAAAATTAGAGCAAACCCAATTAGAACGGCAACCAGCGGGTTAAGAACTTTGTATAATCCATCAAGAAATTTGGCGTAGTAGGAGAAATCTTGAGCCAATACAATAAGAGGTGCGTAGCCAGAAACCAGAATAAGCAGGAATTTCAGCTTATAACATTTTGGCATAAATTATTAAAAACTTTATCGTCTAGAAAGTCGGCGCGGTCGGCTTCGTCGACGACGAAAGATTGAGTGTTACACTCAACAGATTTATCAACCCCCAAATTGAAAACATCACAAAAATACCGATGATGCCGAAGATAATAAAGTTCCGCGCCTCCTCTACCTTCTTACTGTCCGCCCCGGCGGTAATATACTTGAGCACGCCCCAAAGAAAAACCAGAACGGCAAGACCAATAACAAAAGCCACAAGTTGATTTACCAAAATCTTCAAATTAACGACGATACTACTTAAAGTCGCGGCAAACACTACGGCCGGTAAAGCTGTTGCAAATAATGTCGGCAAGGCAACACCGGCAAAAAGTTTTTGGAAGTTTGCGCGCCCTGTTAGAAACCATGATGGTTTGTAGCGTGTCTTTGCCTCTAATGGGGAAATTTTGGCGATGGGGTTCATTACTTGTCTTTTTATTTTGCACTAACTTTGCTTTTTCAAAAAAGCATCCACCAGTTTAACATACTCAACATATTGGCCGAAACCGTTCCTAATGTGGGCAACCATCAATTTTTTATTAACATCGCCGTATTGATGGACAATGGCGTTTCTCATTCCGACCGATGGCGCGATTTTTAACGCAAAGTCAATGGGCAACATTCCCGCCTCGGCAATGATTGAAAAACTACTCTGATAATCGTCAGCGGTTTTCAGTCCACTTTCAGCTATCAAATGCATATTGATATCCACCGCCGCGTCAACCATACCCTGAAAGTGCCTTTCCAGCGCAGCGAGAACATCTTCGTCGCGAAGAAAATGTTCATCTCCTTTCTGGAACAATCTTTCAATTTTCTGATATCGCGACTGAATCTCATCCATCTTTCTTTTTATCACTTCCTTGTCAATCATATTTTCCTACTCAATTTTAATGACTCAAGATAAATTTCTGAATCGCCGTTTCCCTTATTTCAAAAAGTCGTTTCGCTTCGGCAAAAAGTTTCAAAGCGTAAATTTTGAATGCGGCATATAGAGTCGATTTTTTTTGATAGAACAAAACGGAGTTGATCGCCACGTTTTTCATCAGAAGCGGCGGCGCTTTTTTCAAATCAACTAAGTCAGTTTTTCCGATTTTCAGAATCTCAGAAAGTTCAAACTCCATTCGGACTTGTTCTTCAAAACTTTTGGGTTGAGCGGAGATAAAACCAAAATCGTAATCGCTTTTTTTGTGAGTTTTGCCGGAAACCTGCGAACCGAACAACACCAACAAGTCCAAGTCGTGTTTCTCAGCGAATCCCGACGCTTTTTCTTTTATTATCTCTAAATTTTTCACCATCTTATAATATCACAAGATATCGATATTTACCAAAAACCGGTGATAGCAAAACGGCGGCGAGGATGGCAGCGAAAAGTTTTTGGGATTTTGCGCGCCCTGTTAGGCAAAACGAAGGTTTAGCTTCGTTTTATCTTATGCATACCCCCCCTCAATCTACGGGCAGGTCTCAAACACAAACTTGCTGCCGGTAACCTGGCCGACTGTTTCGTTTAAGACCGTAGCGATAAGCCACGACCCCAATAATACCGCCGTGCCGATAACCGCGCCGACAAAGGCGGTGCGGGCATTTTTTAGCGCCGCGGTGTCCCCTCCCGCCGTTACAAACAGAAAACCGGAGTAAATGATAAATACGGCGGCGACAATAATGCCAATTTTAAGGAGGATATTAATGAACCCTTTGAGAAAACAGTAGATTGATGTTGAACAAAGGGGGTTGGGGAATCCCGTGCCCTCTCCTATGCTCCCGCCTGCCGGCGGCGTGCAGGCCGCGAGGACAAGCGCCGGCGCAATCGCGGTTAATAAAAGAATCAAAACCAGCGCCGGTATTTTTATTTTTTTGAAAAATTTGTTGAAAAACGCCATAAATTCAATTCGGCCGAACTAAATTGTAACATATCGCCGCCCTACGGAAGATTCGAGAGTTGATAACCTGCCTTGGCGAGAACGGAAAGAATCGTGTCCACGATTAGCCAAGCGGTCAAAACCAGCACGAATCCTATAGCCGCATTTTTGAAAATCTTGTGGGCTTGCTTGATTTGGCCGACATCCCCGCCGGCGGTCATATATTTAAAACCGGCGAAAGCGAAAAGAAGAACGGCAATTAAAACGCTCATGTAAATCATGAAGTCCAGGAGATTATTCGCCAGAGCGACGGCGCCGTTCCAGTTACATTCCTCCATTGTGTTGGCATACGCCGGCCCATCATATGGGGCTACTCTGGTTGGCGGACCGCCTCCGGCCGGGTTTTCAATTTTACCGTCTCCATTCAAATCGTACCCGCACGGCACAAGCGCCTCTCCGGGTTTCCAAGCGAAAACCGCCGTTGGAACAAAAGTAAGCAAGACCACTACTACTCCGCAAAAGACCAAAAAAATATTTAGAGGGCGAGCCATTAAGTTATTTTACTATTAACTGAAGTCCCAAACCATTAGTAACTTTTTTCAAAAAGGAAAGAGTCGGGTTAATCCTGCCCGACTCAAAACGAGCAAGCGCCGATTGCGTTACGCCAATCCTGCCCGCCAGCTGTTTTTGGGTTACCTTTTTATTTATTCGGGCCCGAATCATTGATTCGATAATGCGAAATTCCAAATCAATATCGGCTAATGCTTTTCGCACCCCTGCCCGTTTCAAAGAGGCCCGCTTAAATTGTTCAAATGTCTTCATTTTAATCACAAGGTCAATATAACATATACGCTATATCAACGCAACCGCTTTTTCAACTGCAACACATAGTCAATCTCTTTTTTAGGAATCTTATTCGTCTTTTTAATAAGAGCGTGCAAAACCATGACTTCATCATTACGGTAAACAAAGAAAATTCTTATATGCTTCACCCCAATCACTCGTAGCTCAAATATCCCTTGAGCCAGATATTTTGTATGCGGATATGCGGCAGTATTTCCGTATTTTTCAAGCAAACTTAATGACCTGTTTATTCTAGCAACTGAACTATCGTCTAATGATAAAAGAAAGTCATAGGTCTTTGAAAAAAGAAATTTAATTTCCCTGCGCGCATTTAAGTAATTCTTATCGTCCAATCAGCGCGCTAAGTTCCGTGTTGGCTTGGCCGACCGCCTCGCTCACGCTTAAGCGGCCGGTAACCACCGCTTCAACCATCCGCTGGAAAATGGCGGACGTGGCGGATGGCGACGGGTCAGGCCAGCCCCTCGCCCAAAGCGCCGATTGGTCAAAAATGGCCCGCGCCGGATTGGTCTGGTCGGTGAAAAGCAAATCGCGCCTCGCCGACGGCAGGCCGGTCTTCGCGGACCACAGAAGTCCCGCGTTTTTATCAGTCAGCAAATAAATCCGGCTGACGGCGGCGGAGATGTTTCGGGAGGTTTTAAGAACCGCAACGGCGCGCATTTTACCGAAAGTGATTTTGTTCTTGGAATCCTTAAGCTGGGGAAGGCGGGAGACATCAAAATTCAAATTGGGATTTTTCTCCCGAATCTCCTTAAATTCCGAAGCGAAACCGATGTAAATCGGCAAGGCGCCGGCCAGAAAATAATCTTTGGCCGGCGGAAAACTTTTATTCCACGAATAAACGGTCTTAAGCGGATTGGCAAAATCGGTGTAAAAACTCAAGACGGAAACAGCCGGATAAAGTTGCCCGACTGAATCCGCCAAAACCGCGTTAAAACCCTCGGGTGTCTTACCGATAATCGGCGTCCCCGCTTGAAGCAGGAGGGCCGAAAGAATCTCTTTGGCGTGGTTCACATTGCCGTATTCGCCGAAAGCCAAAGCGGGACTTACGACTTCGCCTTTTTCCGTTCGTTTGGCCAAACGGGAAACGACATAAAACATCTCCTCCCAAAATTCCGGCGGTCTGGGCAAACCGGCGGCCGAGAAAGAATCGCGGTTCCAATAAAGCACCAGCGGGTCAACGGAGAGGGGCAGGGCGGCGACGCCTTGCTCGGTTAGAAACATCCCCCCTTCCTCAAGGAAAGTGTCTTTGAAGTCGCGAATCGGGTAGGAGTCGTAGGGAATGACCATCAACCGACTGGCAACGGCGGTAAAAAAGGACTCCGGAAAAATGACAATGTCCGGCGCCACGCCATCGGCGATGGCGCTGATTAAATCCCGCTCAAAAGCCGCTTCGCTTTTGGCGACATAGACATTGGCGGTTTCGGTCTCCTGCGAGAACGACTCAACAAACGCGGAGTAGCTCGCGTCCGTGGGACCCCAGATTGTCAAATTAACGGCGCCCGGACCGCTTTTCCCTCCTTTATAAAGGGCAAAAGAAGCAACGCCCGCCAAAATGGCTACAAAAAACAGGCCGAGCAAAACCAGTTGGAATTTCGTCAAATTTTTCATAGTTTTCTGGCGGTGAAGCCGTAGTGGTGAGCGCCGGCCAAGAAATTGGCTACGATTTCAAAACCGGATTTCTTAAAAATTTCCTTGGCCGATGCCGGAGGGACAACCATATTTGCCGTTGGCCCCAAATTGCCGAAGGACTCCGACCAATCAATAACAAACGCCCGGCCCCCTTTCTTCAAAATCCTCTTTACTTCGGACACGAGACCGGCTTTATTTTCCGCTTGAAACAAAACATTGGAGACAACGGCGGCGTCCAAGGAGTCGTCTTTGAGTTTTGTCCCGCCGATTTTTTCCGCGTCGCCCCAAATAATTTCCAGATTATTGAGGTGCCCCTCCGCCGCCAAGCTCTTAAGCCGCGTGAGAAGATTCTCTTGCACATCAACGGCAAAAACCCGCCCGGAATCGCCGACGGCCTTCGCCAGAACCATTGAATACGCTCCGGAACCGGCGCCGATGTCGGCTACCTGCATGCCGGGTATTATGCCAAGCTGGTCAACGATGGATTGAGGGTTTAGGAACATAGCTTCATAGCTTCATAGCTTCATAGCTTCATAGCTAAAACAAATATGTCTTGAAACCAGTAATTATTTTCACTACCGCTACGATGATGAAACTACCTTAAAAGTATACACTAAAATTATACACCAGTTATACACTGGCAAAGAACACCGTGCCTGCCGGCGCGCAACGCGCGCCGGCAGGCACGGGAAACTATGAAGCTAACGAAGCTAACGAAGCTAACGAAGCTAAATGGTAATAACCGATGCCAGCGAGTCCCCTTCTCTAAGTTTCATTATCCGAACCCCTTGGGTTTGCCGGCCGAGCGTTGGAATCTCTTTGAGAGCCACCCGAATCACTTGGCCTTTTTTGGAAATCGCCACCAATTCTGTTTCTTCATCGGTAACAACCTTTGAGGTGATAAGCGAACCGGTCTTAGCCGTTACTTTGGCGGTCTTGATGCCCGAACCGCCTCGCTTTTGGATTTTGTATTCTTTGAGCTCGGAAAGCTTGCCGTAGCCATTCTCCGAAATGACAAGGAGCCGGGGGTTCGTCGCGGCCTTCCTCACGACATCGGCGCCGACGACAAAATCGCCCTTGCCGAGCCGCACCGCCCGGACCCCGCCCGCGCCCCGCCCCATCACCCGAATATCGGACTCTTTGAAATGGATGGATTGACCTTTCCCCGTCGCCACCGCCGCTTCATCACCCTTACCCACGAACGCGGCGTGCTTGAGCTCATCTCCCTGGTCTAAGCGGATGGCGATGATGCCGCTTCGCCTCACATCGTGGAAACCCTTTGAATCCACTTTCTTGGCCACGCCGGCTTTAGTCACCATAAGTATGGCCGCTTCGGCTGCTTTGATTTCTTTAGGCATCGGCAAAACGGAAGTGACTTTTTCCTCGGCGGCCAGAGCCAGAAAATTCATAATGGACTTGCCTTTTGTTGCCCGCCGGCCTTCCGGAATCTCATACATTTTTATCTGATAGGCCTTGCCGCGGTCGGTGAAAAACAGAAGCTCGCTGTGAGTCGTGGTCGTAAGAAACATAGTCACAAAGTCCTCTTCTTTAGTGTCCAAATCAACCACCCCGACGCCCCCGCGGCGCTGTTTGCGGTACTCCTCCGGGTCGGTGCGCTTCACATAACCGCCCTTGGTAAGCACCAAAACGCTTTCTTCGTCGGCCACCAAATCCTCCATAGAGAAGCTCGCCGCCGCCGATTTGACGATTCTGGTCTTGCGCGGGTCGCCGTATTTCTCTTTGATTTCTTTGAATTCGTCTTTGATACTACCTAGAATTTTTTTCGGATGAGCAAGGATGTCTTTGAGTTTGGCGATGAGCTCTTGGACACTCTTAAGCTCGTCCTCTATTTTCTTACGCTCCAAGCCCGCCAAGCGGGAAAGTTTCATTTCCAAAATCGCCAGCGCCTGTCTTTCCGAAAACTTGAAGGACTTCATAAGGCCGGCTTTGGCTTCCTCCACGTCTTTAGATTTCTTTATTAACTTGATGATTTCATCAATGTGGTCAAGGGCCTTCTTGAGGCCTAAGAGAATGTGCTCGCGGTCTTCCGCTTTGGCTAGGTCAAATTTCGTCCGTCGCTCTATCACCACTTGGCGGTGAGAAACAAATTCTTCTAAAATGGATTTTAAGGAAAGGGTTTGAGGCACGCCGTTCACGAGCGCCACCATATTGAAATGGAAAGTGTCTTCCAGAGCGGTATGTTTGTAAAGAAAATTCAAAACGGTCTGGGGATGAGCGCCGTTCTTGAGGTCAATGACAATCCGAATATCGCGGGTGGACTCGTCGCGGAGCCCCTTAATGCCGTCCAATTTTTTCTCCCTGACCAAGTCGGCGATTTTCTCTATGAGGTCGGCTTTGTTGACGCGGTAAGGGATGGAGGTGATGACGATTTGGAAAGCGCCGGCTTTCGTCTCAACAATTTCCGCTTCACCTCGGGCAACGACTCCGCCTTTCCCCGTGCTGTAAGCGTGGCGAATGTCATCCGCGCCAAAAATCACCCCGCCGGTCGGAAAATCGGGACCTTTGACGAATTTAAGCAAACCATCGGTGGTCATATCCGGGTCGTCTATTAGAGCGGACGCGGCATCCACCACTTCGCCTAAGTTGTGAGTCGGAATGTTGGAAGCCATACCAACGGCGATGCCTAGCGTGCCGTTTAGAAGGAGTACCGGCACGGCGGCGGGCAAAACTATCGGCTCTTTTTTGGTGCCGTCGTAATTGGGGCGAAAATCAACCGTGTCCTTCTCAATGTCCCGCAAAAGCTCGCCGGCGATTTTTGACATCTTGCATTCGGTGTATCGGTACGCCGCCGCACTGTCGCCATCAATTGAACCCCAGTTGCCTTGGCCGATGACCAGTGGATATCTGATAGAAAAATCCTGAACCATTTTCACCATTGATTCATAGACGGCGGCGTCGCCGTGGGGATGATAACTGCCTAACACATCGCCGACCACCGTCGCCGATTTCTTAAATTTCGCCGAGGCCGTCAAACCCTTCTCGTGCATCACGTAAAGAATCCGCCGGTGGACCGGCTTTAAGCCGTCTCGCACATCAGGCAAAGCGCGGGCTGTTATCACCGACATGGCGTAATCCAAATACGCCTCTTTCATCTCCGTGCTGATATTTTGGAGTATCACGGCGCGAGCCACCGGCGCGCTTTTTGGTTCGGATTCTTTGGACATAAGCGGCTATATTTTAGCAGAAAAAGCCGGCTTAAGCCAGCTTGAGTTCTAATTAGAAATCGCGTCGCTTGACGTCGCCAACGCCCCGAAATTTTCTTTAATCGCCTTAAACGATTCGCCGAAAGTGGAAAAACTTTCTTTCAGAACATTGAAAGGATTTTCGGTCTCTGCCCGTTTCTTTGCCTCGGCGTTAACCGCCAATTTGACTCGTAAATTGACAAGCCAAAAACCGGTAACGATGACGGTAAAAATGACAGTTACCGCCAAAGCAATCTGCCGCCTCCGCTCCGCCGGCAACCTCCTCAAGTTGTCTAGAATATTAAAAAACATGGAAAAAATAATAGGTAAGCGAGGTCAATTTGCTAGTAGCTGCAAGTTGAAAAAATCTTAAATCCTAAACAAACCCCCAAATCATTTGTATATTGGTATAGTCATTTATGGCTCTTTGAGCACCACTATCTCTCCCTCCTTGCCCTCCAAATCCTTTTTCTTGACTGTAAGCTTTTCAATGGGTTTGACTCCCTCGGCGCCGCTTTCTTTTAGAAAATTTTTAAGCGCATTGGGAACGCCAATCTCGCCAAAGTGAATCGGAATAATAATTTTCGGCTCTATCGCGACGGAGAGTTTATAGGCCTCGGCGGGAGTCAAAACGCCCTCGCCGCCAATCGGTATGAATAGAATATCAACATTATCAATCGCCTCATTGGCTTCATGGGGCAAATCCTTGGTGTTTATCGCCCCCAAGTAACAGAGATTCATACCCTCCAAAGAAATCTGGTAGACGGTGTTTATTCTGTCGGCGGCAGCCGGTTTCTTGCCGTCATAACGGGAGGCGGATAAAAAACCTTTGATGAGCACGTCTTTAATTTCGTATTCACCCGGCCCTTGGACGATAAACGGCTGCTTGTCGCCAAACGCTGCTGCTTCAAAGCCGTTCGTATCCGCGTGATTTAGAGAAATCAAAGTCATATCAGCGCCGAACCGCGCCGCTTTTAAATTTGATTCTTTGGAAATAGGCCCGAGAGCGATGACGGTATTGCCGAATTGGAGCCGCACGCATTCCGCGCCATGGTAAGTGATTATCATACGACTATTATATAACAGGAATGCCGCGAATGAAAAACAAAGTGTCGCAAATCAACTGCCCAGAAGAGCGTGCTCTAAGTTGATTCACAAATATAAGCTGGCGTAACCTGTGAAAATCAGTTCTTCATAAATTGTGAGGAACTGATTTTCACAGAATCATAAAAACCCAAACTCACCCTCATGTTTCCCAAGGAAAAAATCTTTTGAAATCTTTTGCGAAACTCCGAGCGAAGAAGTTCGCCAAACGCGTAAGTCCAGAAATAGACAAAATGCGCTTTTCCCTTATACTACTCCTATTAACAACGCTGAAGCCGGTTAACCCCGTTTGAGGCCGAAACGACTGCCAAACGGACACTACGCTTCGCAAAAACAAATGACCATAAAAGAGGATGTTAAGAAAAATAATAAAGTCGGCGAAAATGATTCAATAGACATTGGAAAAGAGGAAAATTTAGAAAAAAACGAGAGCGGTTTAGCCCCCAAAAAAGACGGGCTGATGACGAAACTTATCGGCAGTTCGGCTAATCCCCCGCAAGCCGGCGATTTGGTGGAAGGTCAAGTAAGCGCCGTGGAAAAAGCCGCTGTCTACGTGGATTTGCCGCCGTTCGGGGCCGGCATTATTTATGGCCGGGAATACCAAAACGCCCGCGATTTGGTCAAAAAAATCCAAATCGGCGACAAGATTACGGCAAAGGTGGTAGACGCCGGCAATGAAAACGGTTACATAGAATTATCTCTCCGCGAAGCCCGCCAAGCCCTTGTCTGGAACGAGGCCGAAGTGGCCATTAAAGAGCAGAAGGTGTTTGAATTGCCGATTAAAGACGCCAATAAAGGCGGCTTAATTATTGAGTGGCAAGGCATAGTCGGTTTCCTGCCCGCTTCCCAGCTTAAAAGCGAACACTACCCGAGAGTTGAGGGCGGCGACAAAGACAAGATTTTGGACGAACTCAAGAAGTTGGTCGGCACGCGCATGTCAGTCGCCATCATCACTGCGCTCCCCAAAGAGGGTAAATTGATTTTCTCCGAAAAGACATCCGAGGAGAAAGAGAAAGGCAAGATGGTGGAGAAATACAGCGTCGGCGACGAGTTGGCCGGCGTGGTAACCGGCATTGTTGACTTCGGCGTCTTCATCAAACTTGAAGACAATCTGGAGGGCTTGGTTCATATTTCAGAAATTGATTGGGGTTTGGTGGAAGACCCGCGAAAAATGTGCAAAGTCGGCGACCATGTGAAAGTAAAAGTCATTGAAGTCAAAGACGGCAAAGTGTCTCTTTCAATCAAGGCCTTAAAACCGAACCCGTGGATTGACGCGGCGACCAAATATAAAAAAGGCGACACGGTCAAGGGCATCATCATTAAATACAACAAGCACGGCGCGCTCGCTTCAATAGAAGAGGGAGTGGCCGGCTTGGTCCACATCTCGGAATTCGGCGGAAGCGAGGAGAAACTCCGCGCGGCGCTTGAACTGGGCAAAGGATACGATTTCAAAATCGCCCTTTTTGACGCCAAAGAAATGAAGATGGCGCTCTCCTTTGCGGAGGCGAGTAAGAAGCAGTGAGAAGTTGTGTTGTCAATGTTTCTTTAAATTCCGTCTTTAAAAAAAGAAACGGGGCCGCTTCGCGGGCGGGGCATTAAAACCCTGCCCTTTGGAAACTCTTGCCCCCGCAGCCAGCTGCGGGGAAAGCTCCTGTATTCTAAAGACATTGTAAAAACACTCCCCCGTGTCAACCTGCCAGGTTGACACGGAAATATGGCTTAACAAAAGCTTGGGCGCATCAGATTCTCCCAAACCGATTTGGGAGGAGCTGATGCTCCCAAAATGCTCCCGAAGACGGTGTTCCCGGAAGCTGAAAAATTAATGGGAGTTATGAAATCTTATTGAACTCCCCCATCGCCATCTCCCGCCCTAAAGTAATAATCATTTGAAGCGCTTCATTCGTTTTCTTGGAAAGTTTCTTAAGAGCGGCAAGTTCGGCGGGTTTAAATTTGCCTAAAATGTGTTCAATAACGGCTTTTTCTCCGGCCGGCTTTTTTACTTTGCCTTTGGCGCCGGCGGACGAGATGCCGACCCGCACGCGGACGAAACCGTCGGTCTTGAGCATTTTGGAAATTGAGGCGACGCCGCGATGTCCGCCGGCGCTTTTGTTGAAGGAAATTTTAAACCGGCCAAGCGGCAAATCTAAGTCATCGTGAACCACGACGAGCGCTTCGGCTTTTTTAGGCGAAATAATGAGTCCCTTAACGGCCTCGCCTGATTTATTCATAAAAGTCCCGGGCAGAAGAAGCAAGATTTTTTCTTTTCCGACTTTGCCTTCCGAAGTCAAGGACTTCTTTTTTTTATTTTCCTGCCAATCCGGAAAACCGGCGTAACGCCTGAAATTCTCAACCAAAAATGCCCCGGTATTATGACGAGTGTTTTCGTATTCGGCTCCCGGATTGCCCAAACCGACAATAATCATAAAAAATTTAAAGTAGAAAAGTCAAAGCGTAAAATGACAAAACTACAATTGACCTAAATTAGGATTTGAGAATTGTTTAGAATAATTAGGATAATCAGGTAAATGAGAAATTGATTTATCATTCTTAATTTTGCCTGACTCGCTCAATGTTCCCGCAGTCGGCCGAGTGAACGTTTGCATTCTACATTCATCTTGAGTATTGCGTCAACGGCGCAAAAGGTAATACAATGTCGGCAATATGAATAAAGAGCAATCAAGCGCGAACGATGGAAACGCCGCTAACCCAACCCCCAAAAAAGAAAATTTCTGGTGGGAAACGCTAAAAATCATCATTACCACGCTGGCCATCGTTCTGCCTATCCGTTACTTCATCGCCCAACCGTTCATTGTCGCCGGCAGTTCCATGTACCCCACTTTTGAGAACGGCGAGTACCTTATTATAGACGAAATTTCCTACCGATTCGGCCCGCCAGAGCGCGGTGATGTCATAGTGTTCCGCTATCCCGGCAATCCGAAAAAGTTCTACATTAAAAGGATAGTCGGGTTGCCGGAAGAAACGATAAAAATCAGAGACGAGGAAATCTTCATCACCACGCCGGCCGGCGAAACCTTTGAACTCTCGGAGTCCTATCTAAAAAGGCCGTCGCCGGGCAATTTCGTCTCTAATCTGGGACCGGACGAATATTACGTCTTGGGCGATAATCGGCAGGAAAGCTCTGACTCGCGCGTCTGGGGCGTTCTTCCCAAAGAGCTCATTATCGGCAAACCGGTTGTCCGACTTTTACCTATCGGTAAAATAGACCTCTACCCGGGCAGGTTAACGGACGGCGAAGCGGCGACATCCGACTGAGGAGTGGGGAAAAATAGATTGGCCGGCAAAAAATTTTTTGATTTTAAAATTACTTCAAAAAAACGCCAAAAATGCAACCCAACACAGCAAAAGGTGGCGACATCCGCTTAAAAAACGCCAGCGTGGCCGAAGAGGTTGCCCTTTATTACGGCTTCAAGCCCGCCAGGGCACCCGCTGTGAACCGTGACGACTTGCACCAAGCCAAAATCCTAAGGGCCGGCGAAAGACGCTTAGTGGACGAGAAAACCATCGTCATCCGCCCGGAAGAACAAATCGCCATTCTACGGCTCTACGAAGAAAATAATTGGCACAAAGAGCCCCAACCGATTTTTCTGTTCTTTGAGGGAAAGTTTCCCGGAGCGGCGGAACACAAAAACCCGCGGACTTTCCGACGAGTCCGTCTGGACATCTTGGGTTCCTCAAAAAGCGTCTGTGAAGCCATCATAATAAAAACGGCGATAGAAATCCTCATTGAAGAGGGTTTTGAAAACCTCTATGTGGACATCAACTCAATCGGCGATAAAGAATCCTTCCATTGTTTCAACAAGGACTTGGGCGCGTATTTAAGAAAGCGGGCCGGCGAGCTTCACGGCGTCTGCCGCGAAAAACTGAAATTTGACCCTTTGGAGGCCTTAAATTGCGAAAATCAAAAATGCCAGGGCGTATTCGGCGAGGCGCCGAAGAGCATCTCTTATTTAAACGAGCCGAGCCGCAAACATTTTATGGAGGTCTTGGAATTTCTGGAATCAACCGGCATACCCTATCGCGTCAATGACCAGCTGGTTTCAAACCACGAAATGGCCTGCCATACGATTTTTGAAGTAAAATCATTAAATGACGAAACGGAGCAAAACCGAGCCCTGCCTTTGGCGTCCGGTTTTCGTTCCAACGGCTTGAGTAAAAAGGTCGGCTGGTCCCGCGATATAGCGTCAATCGGCATTGCTTTGCTTTACAAAGGCAACGGCAAAAATAAAAAAAATCTGCGTTTCAAGAAACCGAAAATCTACTTCGTGCAGATAGGTTTTGAAGCAAAACTTAAAAGCTTGAAGATAATAGAGATGCTTCGGAAGATTAAAGTGCCGCTTCTCCAAGCCCTTTCCAGAGACAAGCTAAGCGCCCAGCTCGCCACCGCGGAAAACCTGAAAATCCCCTACACCATCATTATGGGACAAAAAGAAGCGGTGGAAAATAACGTGATTATCCGCGATATGAGCAACCGCTCCCAAGAGGTGGTGAAGATAGAAGAATTGCCGGCATACCTCAAAAAACTTGGGATTTAAAAAGCGCGATGCCAATACTGTCTCTGTGCAAACCTGCTTGCGCGCCGCCTGCCTGTGCGTGTCCTGCTTGCGCGCCGCGCGCAGGCAAGCCGCACGCAGACAGGCGCGCGGGCAAGCACACACAGGCAGATACTAACGCATACTTGCCCCGTAGTGAGCCGCGCTCTGCTAATGAGGCGAATGATACTAATGAAAAGTTCCTATCATTAACGCTGAATTTGCAGAGTAAAAAAACTCGTGTTAGTATCTCATTATGTCAACCAATGTATCGGTAGAAAAAAATACCAATGAAAATACGGGCGGCCTGCTTCGCAGATTTTCAAGGAAAGTCCAAAGTTCCGGCGTCTTGCCTCGGGTCAAATCCATTCGTTACAAAGCCCGCAACCAATCACGCTACACGACAAGGAAAAAAGCTCTGAAAACCCTGCGCCGTCGCGCGGAAATAGCCAAACTAATCAAGCTTGGAAAATTGCCCGACAAACCGGCGCGCGGCTCATACAAGCGCTAAAACGGAAGATGAATCACTTGTCTTTAACCAACCTGACTCGCAGCGAATTGCCTCGCCTACCTTTTAGAAAAATTACAGAAAAAATCCTCAGTAAGAAATACTCTTTGTCGGTGGTTTTTACCGGCAATAAGCGCGCCGCGCGCTTAAACAAAAAATATCGCGGCAAAAACTACGCGCCGGATGTCTTGGCTTTTCCTTTGTCGGACAAGTCGGGAGAAATATTTATCGCGCCGAAGGCCGCTTCGCGGCAAGCGGCGCTTTTTGGAGAGCCAACGGCAAAATACATCGGACGCCTGTTTATCCACGGTTTGCTTCATTTGAAAGGATACCGCCATGGTAGTAAAATGGAGCATGAAGAAAGAAAAATTTTGAGAAGGATTGATTCTTAATTCTCAATATTTGCCGAAGACATCTGAAAAGGGCGGCGAGATTTTTAGCGACGGAGCGAATCATAGGCGCGGGGTGAAGGTTGGCGTCAGAATGCTTTATTATTTTGACACTGTCATCTTTTGTCGTTTATTGGCGAATTTTTAACGGCGTTGATTTTTTAAATTTTTTACTATCGTGACCAATAAAATCGGAGCGGGCATAGACATCGGCACTTACCATACCAAGGTTATGATTGTTCAAAGCGCTTCCACGGACGGCAAGCCGCCGCGCATAATCGGCACGGGTTTTGCCGAAACGAAAGGCCTCCGGCACGGTTACATAATGAACAGAAACGAAACGGCGGAAGGGCTCAAAACGGCTCTCCGGCAAGCGGAAAAAGCCGCCGGCGTCCCAATCAGGAAAGCGCTCGTGTCAGTCGGCGGAATCGGCCTCTCTTCAGTCGCGACATTCGGCAGCGCCGTCATTTCGCGCGCCGATTCTGAAATCACCAAGTTGGATATTGAGAAAGCCGTCGCCGCAAGCAACGAAGCCATAACCGCGGCGGCTTCGCAAAACAGGAAAATCATTCACCGCATTCCCGTCCAATACAAAGTTGACGGCCGGCCGATAGTCGGCGCGACGCCGGTCGGCATGAAAGGCGCCAAACTTGAAGTCAAAACCCTTTTCATCGCCTGCGCGGAACAACATTTAAACGATTTGATTCAAGCTGTGGAAGACAGCGGGGTGGAAACCTTAGACCCCGTCGCCTCACCCTTGGCGGCCAGTATGGTGGTCTTAAACAAGACCCAAAAAATCGCCGGCGTCGTTTTGGCTAATATCGGCGCCGAGACCGTCTCTATCGCGGTTTTTGAAAACAACATCCCGATATCTTTGGAGGTCTTCCCTTACGGCGGCACCAATATCACGAATGACATCGCTTTGGGACTAAAAGTGCCGATTGAAGAGGCGGAGGAAATCAAACGCGGGAGCGTCCTTTCCACCAATTATTCGCGAAGAGAGTTGGACAAAATCGTCATCGCCCGTCTCCATGACATTTTTGATTTGGTGGAGGCCCACCTTAAAAAAATCGGCCGGAGCGGACTTCTGCCGGCAGGCATTGTCATTACCGGCGGCGGTTCAAGAATTGAGACCATTGAGGACTTGGCAAAAGCATCGTTAAATCTCCCTTCGCGCGTCGCGAAACTAAATTTCGGCGGCAATATCAGAGACCTCCATGATTCGGTTTGGTCGGTCTGTTACGGCCTCTGTCTTCTAAATCTCGCCGGAAGCGACAAGCCCTTCGGTTTTGATATATTCGCGAAAACCAAAAGACGTGCCGTTGACTGGCTCCGGCAGTTTCTGCCATAAAAATCGCCCGGGCATATGTTTTTCAACGCGCGACAAAACACCCCCCCAGCCGGGCGTTTTTTGTGCTCGCCTTGCCGCTTGCCCTGCCGCTTGCCAACTCCCGTTGGCAAGCGGCAGGATTCCCAAAAAAGACGCTGGGGTCAAATTTTTAAGAAACATTTGCTTGACTTGTCAACTCTTCCTTTTTTGAGCGGGTTTGTGTAGTATGCGACACTATAAAGCGGAGCGGATTCAAAACGGCGCTTCTGGCAAAAGCTCTCAAACGGTTTTTCATTTTTCGTTTGGCTTTTTAAATTTTACATAAATCATTATGCCTCAAGTAAAACCCGAAGTTGAAGCGTTTGCGCGCATTAAAGTCATCGGGGTCGGCGGCTCGGGCAAGAACGCCGTCAATCATATGCTCGGCGCCAAAGTCAAAGGCGTGGAATTCATCGTGGTCAATACCGACGCCCAAGACCTCCACAACGCGCAGGCGAGGAAGAAAATCCACATCGGGAAAAATCTCACTCACGGGCTGGGGGCCGGCATGAATCCCGAAGTCGGCCGCAAAGCGGTTGAAGAAAATAAAGAAGAAATCCAAGAAGCCATCAAGGGCGCCGATATGGTGTTCGTGGCGGGAGGACTCGGTGGCGGCACTTACACCGGCGCGGCGCCGATGATCGCAAAAACCGCCAAGGAACTCGGCGCGCTCACTGTCGCCATCGCCACTAAGCCGTTTTTCTTTGAAGGCCAGCAAAGAATGAGAATTGCCGAAAGCGGGCTGGAAGAGCTTCGCCACTCGGTTGACGCCATCGTGGTCATTCCCAACGACCGCTTATTGGGAGTGGTGACCAAAGAGACCACCGCCAAGAACGCTTTCGCTATGTGCGATGAAGTGCTTAAGCAGGCGGTGGAAGGCATTTCCGACCTGATTACCATCCCGGGCATCATCAATGTTGATTTCGCCGATGTTAAAGCGGTTTTGGAAAATGCCGGCTCGGCTTTAATGGGCATCGGCATCGCCTCCGGCGAAAAAAGAGCCGAGGAAGCGGCCCGAGCGGCCATTAATTCCCCGCTTTTGGAGGTTTCAATCAGCGGCGCCAAAGGAGTCCTCTTCTCCATTGCCGGCGGCGACGACCTCACTATGTTTGAAATCCAAGATGCCGCCAAAGTCATTACCGAATCCATTGACCCTGACGCCAAAGTTATTTTTGGCACGGTCCGCGACGACAAACTCAAGAAAGGCGAAGTGAAAATTACGGTCATCGCTTCCGGTTTCCCCGAGCCGTCCACTCCCAGGAAAACCTTATTTATGGCCGATTCGGAAGAGAAAAAAGGGAAAATTTTCAACGCAATGATGGCGCCGACCGCGGCCTCGGCCAACGAAACTAAAACGGACGGCAAGACACTGCCTGAAGATGAAGACGAGTGGAGCGCCGTGCCGGCATTTCTAAGGAGGAAAAAGTAGTTTAGTATTTTTCGCCTTTTTTAAATTCAAAGGAGGGTTTAAATTTTGGAATAAAAAAACTGCCCGCACGCAATGGTGTCGGGCTAGTTTAAGCTTTCATAGATTTTCACCTTTCTCTTTAGTGGGGATTGATTAGTTTAGTTGGGAATTTCAACGGCACTACCAGCGCTACGGAATGCTCTCTTGAGAAAACATTCTCTCTTTTCTGCAACGACTTGTGGCATCAAGTCGCGCACTTGATAGCACAGCCAGACAAGACGGTCTCCGCCTTGTTGTCCTTTGAAGCGGTGAGCAAGTTTTACTACCTCGCTCGCCAATTCGGGACTTTCACAGAGTAATTTTCTCGCTGTATCCTTGAACTCACTGATTGATGAACAACTCTGGAGCAAAGTATAATGCTCCGTTCTATTTCCTTTACTCGCGACTTTTTTCCACATAGCTTCGCGTTCGGCGAAACTATGAGCTTGGTCTGCAAGTGCCCGATCTCGTTCCTGTTGGTCAATCAGCCCAACTTTACACAATGCGTCTGCTAAGGAGTTAGCCATATTTTTATCACCAAGGTTCAATTTCTAAGCTTGTTTTCTGGTACATACCAGGGCATTGCTTAGCCGCCAATAGGTTAGCATGGCTAATGATTTATGTCAATGGAGAAAAAATTTTGTGGATGAAGTGTCAAAATATGCCATTGTTTAACGATTTTTTCACCTACACCAACTTTCAACGATTGCTGTTTTTGTGTGTATGCCACAAAAATAAACGAAGGCATTAACAAGGTATTAACGAAGATATTTTTGCAAACAGCACAAACAGTAAATATCTGCCATAAATGTAATTTGCTAAATGGCGAAACTAAACATGAATCCTTCTTTGTAAAAGTGTGATAAACTATCGGTTATGATTTACGATTTGGCCATCATCGGCGGGGGGCCGGCCGGCGTTGCGGCCGGCGTTTATGCTGCCAGAAAAAAACTCAAAACGATTTTTCTGACCATGGACTTTGGCGGCCAAAGCGTCGTTTCGCCCGACATTCAAAATTGGATTGGCACTATTTCCATTTCCGGCGAGGAATTGGCGAAAAACCTCAAGAATCATCTTTTGGCTTACGGCAAAGAAGTCGTGGCCGTGAAAGAAGGCCTTCGGGTTAAAAATGTAGAAAAGACCGAGGACGGCTTTGAAATCGCGCTTGATGACGGCGAGTCCTATCACGCAAAAATTGTCCTGATAACCACCGGTTCAAGCCGCCGGAAACTTTCTGTCCCGGGCGCCAAAGAATTTGAAAATAAAGGCATCACTTATTGCGCCACTTGCGACGGGCCGCTTTTCGCCGGCCAAGACGTCGCCGTCATCGGCGGGGGCAATGCCGCCTTTGAAACTGCCGTTCAGCTTTCCGCCTATTGTAAATCTGTAACACTACTCCAAAGAAGCGGGGGGTTCCGCGCCGACCCAGTCACGGCGGAGCGGGTTTTAGCTAAACCAAATGTTAAAGGCATTACCGGCACGGAAATCCTAGAAATCAAAGGCGGTAAATTCGTTTCTTCATTGCTCTTTAAGAAAACCGCTGCGGGAGAAATTACGGACCTGCCGGTAACCGGCATATTCGTTGAAATAGGCCTTGTGCCGGCCACCGGTTTCGTAAAAAATCTGCTCAAGTTAGACCCGTGGGGACATATAATCGTTGACCCGAAAACGCAAAGAACCTCATGCCCCGGTGTTTGGGCGGCTGGCGACTCCACCGACGGACTATATCACCAAAATAACATCGCCGCCGGCGATGCCATTAAAGCGCTGGAAGATATTTATATGTTCCTTCACGCCGGTAAAACAAAGTAGGCGTATCCTCCTCTGATTGACAATAACAATCAATGGAATACACTGGTAGTGGCAACAGTTCGCAGATTTCCGTCCCCAAAAAGCGTCTCTCGCATCTCCCAGTTACGTTTGAACGAACTCGATATGCAACACCCACAGCGAGCCACGCCTGACGCTTTGGTCTGCGTTCCTTCTTCGGAACTTTAGCCCGCCCTCGCATTGATGTTGAGGGCGGGCTATCATTCTTCATATGAGGGTTTTTCAAGCGCAAGCGGCGGACACATTTTCTACCAGGGAGTGAAGAAACGCCAAAGGGGGCGACGCATTTTCCAAGACGACCTAGCGCCAAATACTCTTATCAGAATTATTCCATGGGACCGCTTCAGAGTGCTTTTCATAGATGATGACGGGAAGGAGAGGTTTCTTCAGCTAAACGCTCCCCTGCCGAAAGGCAACTGTTTTCGCACGGAGGCGGTTGGAGGGCAAATCCAACTTAAACCGATAGCGGACTTTGAAAGCGCGAGCAACGAGGCCTTTGAAATGCCAGATGACTACAGACCGGCATAGCCAATCTTTTCGGCCGGCACAAGCCACCTTTGGGTGGCTTTCTCTTTGCGCACTTACTTAAAAAATGCGCTCGCGTGGTGGGGCTTCGATGCGGACGAGGCAAAGCAAAACTATTTTTGCGGGAGGAAAAGGATTTGCTTTGCCTCGGCTCTTTTTCCAAAACCACGGGGATTTGGTATCCGCCGCGCCGGTGTTGACGAAAAAACTGGAGATAGTTGGCGTAGATCGTGTGAGCGATTTTCGACACTTGGTTTTTTCTGCGACAATATCAAAATTATAAATTCCGATATATCGAGAAGATTCGTATGCTTCCCACTCTTCACGCGCGCTTCGCAAGCGATGTCCGTCCGCATCTCTTCCATCTTCATGAGACAAGTCGTTCAATAACGGCTTTCACTGCTTGAACATATCGATTTTTTTCCTTTCGCTTGTACACCATGATGTACGAGGGATGTTGAATAGGCACATACCATTTCCCTCCATACTCAAAAGAGCGATATCTGTAAGACAATTTTGGCATCTGTAGTCCAATCTGACGAAGAACAAATGTTGCTGTCTTGTTACCAAGCAATAAGACAACGCGAGGATTAACTGTCTGAATCTCAACTTGTAGTTCAGGATAGCACAGCACACACTCTTCAGGTGTCGGATACCTCAACTTCCCCTTGGAATCCAATGGAGGAAACTTTACAAGGTTTGTTTTGTAAAAGCTTGCATGGCGGCATCGTGCCTCAATTTCTGCCACCAGCTTACCGGTGTTTGTGTCTATATGAAGAGGAGCGCAAATCTCGGCATTAATTGCCTTTTTCGCAGAAAGACCAACCCACATTACATTTGCGTTTTTCATCGGTTTATTCCATTAGTTTCGGTAATGAATTTCCGAAGAATCTCATCGGACACTTCGGAAAAATTACCACTCGTGAAATTGAAAGACGCTCGTCCTAAAGTTAACGCCATTTTTCACAGACGATTCTTTGAGTCCCGCCGCTAAATCGTAAGACATCCGCATATCATCAATGGTTTCAGTTTCAAAACCAAAAATGAAATACCCTTTTACATTTATGCCGGCGAGGAATAATCTTTCGATGGTCCGTTTGATCAAATCCACATCCGAAGTTTTGTGAATCATTTTGAGTATGCGCGGAGATCCAGACTCAATACCAATGAACACCTCCTTACAACCTGACCGCTTCAGTTCAAGTAATTGCGCATCACTCAATTTATAAAATGATAACACATGAGCCATGGCACGCCATGTTACGGGAACATGCCCAAACATACGAACCGCACGCTCCACACTATCAGCATTCCTTAGGAATAAATCGTCAAGAACCCGCACCGAATCAACATTCGGGTACAGTTCGCATATCATCGCCACTTCATTTGCCACGCTTTGAGCATTTCTTTCTCTAATCGGTGTTTCCCTGTTCAGAGATCGAGCCGCTGAACAAAACGCGCAGTTATACATACACCCGCGACTGGTCACAATACTCACTTCGTTGAATCCTAACGTGTGTCGCAACGGCTGATTTACGAAGAATGACCTGTCTAAGGGAATATTGGAAATATCCTGAGGGAAATACGGTGAACTCACAGATACCGTAATAACCCGCTTATTACCTTTCTGACTAATGATATCAAGGGGCTTCCCCTGCACAATCGCGCTGACCACAAAATCCCCTTCTCCAATGACTATATCCACGGGACAAGAAGTATTCCAATGCAATATAGTTTTATAGAGATTCTTCGTAGCTAATCCACCGATGATGAACCGTACTCCACCCTTAATTGATTCAACTATTTCACGAACCAAGTGCAAATTAGTTGTGAATACATTCAGAGCCACATAGCACGGACGCTTTTGACGAATAACCGCCAAAAGAATTTCAAGAGAAATGTTTGCCTCAACAGTATCCAACAGTTCAACGGTTATTCCATTACTCCAGAGATCCGTAGCTATATACCCTAATCCAAGTGGTGGTAAAGAATCTTCATCGTATCCGTCCACCTTATCTCGAAATAAGGGTGAGTTGATAATCAAAACATCGAGCGATTGACTTTCTTCTTGCATGACACTTTCCTCCTTTTTCTGTGTTGTGAGTGTTCTGGGTTTGCTGTACTGGCGGATAAACGCCGTCGCTTTTCTTCATTCACGAACGAGCCGTGAATGAGTCGATTTATCTTTCTTGAGCGAATGTTGAGTTGTCTTTTGATCCACCATGTTTTTATCTCCTTTCTTTTTTAGATTGTCAAAAAACAGCTTTGACTGATTGCTATTCTACATTAGTTTTTGATTTTGTGCAAGGCCGCCCGCCGAAAATCCGCCGCGCATTCCTCCCCACACCCGGCGCGGCGGATACCAAATCCCCGTGGTTTTGGAAAAAGAGCCGAGGCAAAGCAAATCCTTTTCCTCCCTTTTGAAAATAGGTGCGAGCTTGGTACAATAGACACACCATAAGGAGATTAGGAGGAATTTTTCCTATTTCACAATGGGCTTCCGCAATGGAAGCCCATTGAATTTCCGCAACGCCGCGCGCTTCGCGCGCGTGAAGTGTCAGGTTCAATCCGAAGATTTTTTGAGCGAACGATTTTTTGAGAGAAAGAGGGGCGAAGACATTTAATATAATGCTTGCCCCACGCCACCCGTGCGCGCATTATGAAAACTTTGCCGATTTTCAAATCGGCAACTCCATAAGATACGAGTTAAGTTCCTATAACTTCTTCACCTCGTTAGAAACGCTCTCAATACCGCAAAGATTTTATTTTTCATTATTTCAATCAACCGGCGATTGGTGTCGGCTATTTTAGCCTTCATTATGTCTGTATAAATCTCCAAGTTTCAAAACGCTCCGATTCTCCCACCAGCTTATATCCTTTTTCCCAACTTCCAGATTTTCTAGAATGAATAAATAACGCCATTCCTCTTTTGCCGGATCTGCCTCGGTTAGCATCGAGACATATTTCTCGCCCCGCTCTTTTTTCGCCTTGTCTCGCTCGTCCATTCGTCCCTTTACTTCAATAATATAATTTACTACTCTATCGCCTTCATTTGCGCGTGCGATAAAATCTGGAAAGTAATTTACATAAAACCCTTGCCAAAGATACTCAAAGTTATATCCCACGCCCTGCTGATGATTATAAATCCAGCCACTCACGTCCTCACACGCATCTAATAATTGTGCGGCGCGCAACTCGTCATTATTAGCCATGCATTGCTTATCAAAACCGGCTCGCTCGGGATTCTCAAGGGCATTTTCAAAAATCACCTGGTATGGCTCAATAACCCTGCTTTCTAAAATATCAAATTTGTCCGTCGCTGGTTTCTCATTTGAGCGCAAGCCGTTGATAAATTTGACGAGTTCCTGCTTCACCGCCGCCATCACATCGTCATTGAATATATTTTTCTTCACGATCTTGTCTGTCTTTTCATCCACCGAATCCAACCGCAAGGACGCACCGGCAGGAAGATCAAATACCCGCTTTTCCAAAAATCGCTTCACCACATCGAGTACGCGCAATTTATCGGAATGAGACAAACGCAATTCATTTAAAATCGGCCGGACATAGCCAGAAATAAGTAACCGATCCAGCCCGTAATAATTTGCTGATTGTTCAAACTCAAATTCAAGCCCCTTTTCAATATCTTTCTCAAACTGTGTTTTGATCTTTAGTTTATCGGCAAATTCAATCCATTCAAGTCGCTTTGCCAACTCCGGCAAATCTGCCTCGCGGAAATTATCATGCCAAGTTTTTACATGCTCAATCAGCCCTAAAAATTTAATCATTCTCACATTACGAGCCTTCCGCACATCCGCATCAGAGAGCGGATTTACAACTGTGTATACTGGCGGTTCTTTCTCTCCTGCGTCCACTTCATCAACAATGTCGTCTATCTCGTCAATAATCGCTTGAAATGAGGGATGCTGGATAACATAGAGATTTTCAGGTTTGGAATATACTGCCCCCTCATCATCCATTTCCGGTTGATGCATTTTGCGAAGCCCTCGGCCCAATGTCTGCTCCGCTAGGGTCCGTGAATCACACGGCCGAAGTGGCACAATGGTTTTCACATTCCGCACATCCCAGCCCTCTTTCAGCATCAAAACCGCGACAATCACGTTAAATGGATTCTCCACTACTTCGCCCTTCAATTGTGGATCCTCAATATATTCCTTATCTATCAAATGCACGAGCTTACGCACTTTGTCCCACTCCTTGTCGTTTTTAAGTTCCTTTTCGCCGATGTGTATTTGCACAACAGTTGTTTTGTCATCTTTTACAAACAGTGTTTGCTTGGCTTCGTCATCATAAAATCCTTTCACCGGCAGATTGTCTTGTGATAAGTCTTTGCCCTCATCGTCAATCTCCCGATACACTAAATAATTATATATCTGATTGGCTTCTTTTCTATCGTTACAGATAATAAAAAGAATTTGTTTGCGCTTATCGCCTTCTTGGTCAAAAACTTTTTGATTTTCCTGCCAGCGTTTGATACCTGTACGGAGCAGATTTTCGTACTTCTCCCAAGCGCATAGCTTTTCGTTATTGATAATACCGCGTGCCTCATCGCCCTCGTACACTTTCACCTTTTCCAGTTTTGGGAGTTTTATTATGCCGTCCCGTTTCGCATCGCCGAGCGAATACAAATCAACTGTGTGTTTGAATAAATCCATCCAACGGTAACGAATCTCCTCATTATCGTTCTTTTTCGTTTTATGAGACCCCTTTTCTTCAAAAAGCGTGGCCGATAAATCAATCTGTAAGCCAACTTCGCAAAGCTTATCTATATTTCTTATAGAGCGAATCCAACCCAATTCTTCGGCCGCCTGCTTTTCTTTCACGCCAATTTCCTTCAGGTTCTTTGTTTTCTTTTCATACTCCTTGTGCTTTTCTTCGTCGTGAACATGATGTGCCTCGTCGTTGATGACGAGAACATTCGATGAATTCTTAAAACTATCAACCAATGCTCGCTTTTGGTTCTCTAACTTTTTGGGCATTGCCGTTTCAAAAATGCCAAGTTCCTTCGATAATCCCACGCTTTCTTCTTCACCTTCGTTTCCCGATTCCCTATAGAGCTTGTGGATGTTCGTTACTATAAGCGCACCTTCATCCGGCGCAAGCTCGCTTGGCACGGTTTCCGGCGAATACACTTTGAGATTCCAATATCGCTCAAGTTCTTTTGGAACTACCGGATCACCGTGGAAAATATCCGGCCTTTCATCTGACGGCGAAAAGTCCTCCAAAAGACGGTCAAGCACAAACAAGTTCGGTGCAATCAAAATACTATGCTTGCCAATGTTTAAATGTTTTTCACCTTCAATCACTGCGTTTAAGTAACTCCATGCAATTACCAAGCCCATGATTTTAGTCTTGCCGGAACCTGTTGCAAGTTGCGCGCCAAGCTTGGTCCAATCGTCGCGTTGGGGCACAATTTCAAAATCGATCACTTTGGAGATGTCCTCACGCCGACGAACCCCACAAACTTCGTAAAGATAAATAAAAGTTTCAAGTGCACGCCTCTGATGCGGCCAGTATTTGAAGCGATAACTTTTCCCGTCCCTTCCTTTTAACTCATGCGGAAATGGACGAAACCAATGTCTCAAAAGTAAATCCGTTGTTTCTGAAATATTCTTTTCAAACGGCATAACTGGCTTGTATCTTGGTTGCTCTTTCGGATAGGGCAGTTTAGCGCTTTGCAAAGCAAACCTTCGCCAAGCATCTACACGCTCACGGAGTTTTTGGATGACGATTTTCTGCGCTGGCAGAGTTTTCTCAGTTTTAGATGGTTTTGTAGGCATTGTGGATAACTATTGATTTTTAATAAGGGCTTGCTACAATACAGATGATCGTAAGATCACGGATTTTAGAGCTAAGGGGCCCCAGAAATGGGGTCCTTTGTGCGTTTACCGTTATACTCCTTTTTCCAACAAATAAAATCTCTGATATTAAAAATATCAAATATCCCCAAACCGCTTGTTTTGAGTTCGTTTAATTCCCTAGAGATTCGGCCGGCGGTTGCGAATAAAACAACCTTTTTGCCCACTTTAAGCAACCTTTCTAAGGGATCGGCGAAATCACTATCTCCGCTCCATAGTATAAAAGTTTCGGCGCTGTTTCGCTCACAATCAAGAAGCATATCAACTCCGATTTCAACATCAAAATTACATTTCATATCCTCAATAAAATACTCCCCTTTTTTATTCATATCCTTGAAACGCTCATTCAAATATTCAATGGTCGCAATTTCATATTTCTTTAAAAGCGCCCGGCGAATAAACTGACTAACCAATACCGTTGAATCAGGCAATATACTGGAAACATCAATGGAAAAATTCATAATTTTTACCGGCTTTGTCCGAAGAATGTATTTGCAGTTCTCTGCTTCTGTTTTTTCTTTCTCTGATCTTTCATTTCCAGCCAAATAACCATTATAAAAATTAACTGCTTCAACTGTATCAAAAGAACCCAGAAATTGTTTTAATCTTTTAAGTTCAATATGCCAACCAAGTTTTTCACTCCACGGGCGCACGTTCGCATAATCAATATAGACACGAGTTTTTGCGCTAAAAATACTATCGAGTTGGCTAATAATTTCTTGCTGGTCCTTGGCAATTTTTTCAATCCTTTCTGTTTTTGGTGTGAACATATGGGTAGGTAATTAGCTTATTTTCTGGTATCGATAACTATATCGAATATTGTCGTTAAGGAATTGCCCCGGCGATGAGGCCTGAAAAAATTGCCGATATAAATGATCCGGCACATTAAAATACTGATATATATCGCCCGAAGTAAACTCCACCTCTAAAGTACCCAACTGCCGATCGTAGCCAATTGAGCGAATATTTGAGGACGATACTGATACTCTATGCATAGTTATTTTATCACGACTTTCGTCATCACAATCCCGTCGTTTCCGAAAATGTCTACGACCTTGACGGCAATGGTATATTCGCCGGATTTTTCGTAAGTATGGAAGGCCTTAAAAATCAAATCCTCAACCACTTTTTTGCCTTTTCGCTTGCGGAAACTCTGCCACTCATTTTCAAAAATAGGCCCATGTCCGTCTTCTTCATTCTTCAAATTTTCGTAATTCCAATCTACCGCCCAGAAATCCACAAAGCTCTGCCAGCTTTTTTCTTTTTCCAGCCACTTTTTGAGCTCATCCCTTCGTTCCGGCTTCTGGCTTTCAAGAAAACTCTCCACATCCACCTCAAGCCCAGAAAGTTCAATGCTGGCCTCTTTGCCATCGACAACTTTGTGAACCTTTACCGCAAGTGGCGCGAAAAAAGCAATATTGGGCATATCACTCACTTTCTCTGGACTCTTAACGCCTTGTTTAATGAGCTCCAAGCGTTTTTTCACTTCTTCAATGGCGCTTGCCGGAATCATGCGTACAAAAACCTGCACGCCAAATTCTTCTTTCGCCTTTTCAACTGCCTGATTAAGGTGCGCGGTAAAATCCGCCGAAAGCACATAACACTTTTTAAAATCGGTGTCTTTGACTTCTTTGGCAATCGCTTGGATTTGCTCGGAAACTATCGGCTGGGAAAGCGGACCAACATGAATCCACGCGCCTCTTTTCTTGCCGTGTAGTAATTTTGAATATGGCGTGTACTCTCCGCCAAAAAGTTCAATAATTGCTTGCCGATAAGCATCGGCTTGATTCCCAACCTGAATCGGGTCCCATTTCACGCCGCGTTGATAATAACCCATATTCTCAACCGTAAACGGACGGACTTTATAAACCCCCGCATTCTTTTCACTTTTTTGCTTGCCGTTTAGCTCAATCAATCTTTTTCGTGCAGTATGAACAGCAAATTTTGAGTTATCAATCCCAATCCATGTGTAATTTAAACCGTCTGTCATTTGCTCAGTAGCTTTACAAGTTGTACCAGAGCCCATGAAAGAGTCCAAAATCACACCATTTTTAGGACAAGACGTTTCAATGATTCTCAATAATAGCTCAATTGGTTTTTGAGTAGGGTACCCTGTACGCTCAAGAGCTTTTGGATGCTCTTTATTGATTAACCAGTAGTCTCTTAGTGGGTTACCTTCTGGATCTTTGTAAATGACACGAGCGAATTTATTACTTTTAATTAATGCTTTTATATTTTCCTTATTTTCACTTCCCTTATAAACGATTAATTGTTTCTCACCATTTTTAAGTAAGTTGGTGGTATATCCTCTGTCAAGCGTTAGTTGTCTTTTGTCATCAATTTCTCTAAGTGATCGAAAATAATAATCATCGGTTTTGCTATATCGTAGTATGACATCATGGTCTTTTTGAAAATCGTTAGATGGAGCTGGCCACTTATCATAACACCAGACCACTTCGTTTCTAAAGTTTTGATATTCAAAAATTTCATCCATCAATACTTTTACATAGTGAGATGTGTGCCAATCTAAATGCACATAAATTGAACCTGTAGGGGCGAGAAGCTCTTTCATTAAAAGCAACCGCTCGCGCATCATTTGGAGAAAACTATCCAACCCATTTTTCCAGGTGTCTTTGTAGGCAATCGTTTCTATAATCGTCGGCTCTTTTACTGACATCACGCCCTCCTCCTCATCCACCTCAATATCAATAGAATTTTCTGCCACAAAATCGTTCTGTACCATAAACGGCGGATCTATGTAGATAAGGTCAATTTTATTGCGGTATCTATGTTCGCCAGAGATGGAATCTTTTTCGTCTAAAAGCGTCTTGAGCGCAACTAAATTATCGTTTGTCCAAATAAGCCGATTTTTAGGAAAATCCGCTGATTTAATAATTTTACCGGTCCCAATTTGTCCTTCGTGAAAAAATCTAAGGGTTTCGCCCTTCTTTTCTTCTTCGTTTGATTTATGCGGATAAACAATTTCCACTACTTGCGTAGGCACGGCTTCCGCAAGCGTCTTTTTGTCCATGCCGACATAGGCGAGCTTTGGCTTCTTTGGTTTTAGTTCAATTTCTTTTTTCATATTATTTCAAAAGCTCATCGCTTGAAACACCAAGAGCTTTTGCCAGTTTCGTAATAGTTGAAAGTGTAGGATTCGTCTTTCCGTTTTCTATGTTGCTTACAAACCCTTTATCCACGGCAAGTATCCGGCCAATCTCACCTTGGGATATGCCCTTCGCGGTTCTAATGCATTTTAGATTTTTGCCTAGTTTCGCAGATTCGTTCATTATTCATAGTATATCCTGTTGTTGTATTCTACACTATCCGTTGTGGTATACTATAACTATGCCTAATTACTTTCTCTACGCTCGCAAAAGCACCGATGTTGAAGACAAGCAAGTCCGGTCTATTGACGACCAACTTACTGTCTTGCGAGCGTTGGCGAAAGAGCAAAATTTCTCCATCACCCGAGAGTTCATAAAGAGGCAATCCGCGAAAATGCCCGGACACCCCGTCTTTGATGAAATGCTCGCCCTGATTGAGAAAGGCGAAGCGCGCGGCGGTCCACAAACACAATGGGCTTCCGCAATGGAAGCCCATTGTTTGGCTGGTAAAAAATCTTTCAGTTGGATTATGGTGGGCGGTATAGGGCTCGACCCTTACAGGGTCAGTACACCTTTCCCATTTTCTCGCGATAAGAATCGCTCGAAAATATGGGAGAAGGTCTTCAAATCCTCTCTCGCAACCAAAATCTTTTGCCCATCTAAATATATCAAAAAACTTGTTTGTTACAACTCAAACCAATTTTTTCAAAAAGTCATTTTCAAAAACGGAAGGGGTGGGATTCGAACCCACGTGGGGCTTGCGCCCCCAGCCGATTTCGAGTCGGCGCCGTTATGACCGCTTCGGTACCCTTCCAACTGGTAGCTTTAGACCCCTGCCCGCCGAAGTCTCGGTGTAGGCGGGACTCAGCCACCCTTCCCATAGAACGATAGCAATTTTTTGAATTTTTTTCAAAAAATGCTATTGTATGTCTGCCGTTTTTAGTTTTTCGCTTTTCGTTTTTAATTTACCGCGGCCCTATCGTCTAACGGTTAGGACACAGGCTTTTCAAGCCTGGAATCGGGGTTCGATTCCCCGTGGGGTCAAAGTTTTTGAGCATGGCGAGAAAACTTTGAGCCCAAGCAAGCAAACTGCTTGGCTTGCGTCGGGGAATCGAACGGCGGAGTATGTCGCGAGTTTCGAGCGACGACGAGCCGGTGCCCAGACAAATTTTTGCGACGGCAAAAATTTAGTCGCGGGCGATTCCCCGTGGGTCACCGAAAGAAACTTTGCCGAGATTTCGTAGTTGTAATATTTGTTGTATAGCCGGTGTTTTCTTCAATATAAATGGACCAATTCAAAATAATTATTCTCGCCGCGGGCAAAGGCAAGCGGATGAATTCAAATTCACCAAAAGTGCTTCTCCCTCTTCGGGGGAAGCCCTTGCTTTTACATTTGCTTGATTCGGTGGCTAAATCAGAAATCACCGAGCCGGCCACTATCGTTGTTGGCATTGGAAAAGAATTAGTTCAAACTGCCGCCGGAAACGATTATCATTATGTTCATCAAAAAGAACAACTCGGCACCGGACACGCCGTCGCCTCCGCCGAAACGAAGCTTCGCGGAAAAGCAAAATACATTATGGTGCTTTACGGCGACCACCCCCTCCTTGAGGCAAGGGCTATAAACAAGATTGCCAAGACCCACCTTCGGGGAAACATGCCGATAACTATGGCAACGGTAAGCGTTTCTGATTTCAATGATTGGCGAGCCGGGTTCTTTGATTTTGGCAGAATTGTCCGCGATAAGTCAGGAGAAATTATAAGAATCGTTGAGAAAAAAGACGCGACGCCAGTAGAGCAGAGTATCACGGAAATCAATCCGTCTTATATGTGTTTTGATTCTGAATGGCTCTGGGAACGGCTGAAACTGCTTAAAAACGACAACGCCCAGAAAGAATATTATTTGACTGACTTGCCGGGTATCGCCCAAAAAGAGGGGTTGGGAATAAATTCGGTTGAAATAGAACCGGAAGCCGCTCTTGGCGCCAATACCAAAGAACAACTCCAAATCCTTGAACAAATTCTTGAGGAAAGAGAGGGTGGCAAACAGATTTAATTCTTGTAATATAACGAAATGGTGATTTTAGGCGTTGAAACGAGTTGTGACGAAACGGCTCTGGCTTTAATAGAAGCCGAGGACGATTCGGTGCGGGTCCTGGCAGACATCACGCATTCGCAAGCGGCGCTTCACGCAAAATACGGTGGCGTGTTTCCTAATCTTGCCAAACGGGAACACAGCCGAAACCTGATTCCATTGCTGAAAAATCTCTTAGCGGAATCAGGTTTCGGAAATCCCAAATCACAAGCGCCCCGCCTGCCAATCGGCGGGCAGGCAAATTCCCTGCCTGCGCCGAATCGGCTTCGGCAGGCAGGCAAACAAATCCAAAGTGTTAAATCCAAAACACTAAACGCTAAACGCTCTACGCTAAACGCTATCTTCGAGCGGGAGCCGGAGTTGTGGGAACAATTTGAGAGGTTTATCCCGACAATTGAAAAGCCGCCGATTGATGCGATTGCAGTAACCTACGGACCCGGGCTTGAGCCGGCGCTGTGGGTCGGCATTAATTTCGCGAAAGCGCTCGGAGTGATTTGGAACATCCCGGTGATTCCAACGAATCATATGGAAGGGCACATCGTTTCCGCGCTGTTGCGCAGAAACGCAAACTCTAAATCCGAAACTCTAAATTCCCTGCCTGCGCCGAATCGGCTTCGGCAGGCAGGCAAACAAATCCTAAATTCAAAATCTCAAATACTAAATGCTACACGCTATACACTACACGCCATACGCTTTCCTGCTATTGCTTTACTCATCTCCGGCGGGCATACAGAGTTGGTGCTGGTTAAAAAGCTGGGACAATACGAAATTATTGGCGAGACGAAAGATGATGCGGTCGGCGAGGCGTTTGATAAAGTGGCGCGCATCCTTGGACTTCCCTATCCTGGAGGACCGGAAATCTCCGCGCTGGCAGAGCGGGCGCGGCAAGCAAAACAAGGTTCGACCTTGGAGTCGGGAAAAAGGTCGAACCTTGTTTTGCCAAGACCCATGCTCCATTCGGGCGACTACCACTTTTCTTTTTCCGGTTTAAAAACTGCGGTGCTGTACACGGTAAAAAAGATTCCGAGGGTCACGGCCGCAATCAAACAAGCGCTCGCGAAAGAGTTTGAAGATTCCGTCACGGAAGTGCTCATTTCCAAAACAACCAAAGCCATCAAAGAATACGAAGCAAAGACCTTAATCATCGCCGGCGGGGTAATCGCCAACAAACACATCCGCTCCGCCTTTGAGGAACTTCGCGCATCTGCCTTCCCTTCCCTTGAGCTCCTCATCCCCGAAATCCCCCATTCCACCGACAACGCACTCATGATCGCCGTTGCGGGGTATCTCAACCTAAAATCCGGCCGCCGACCAGCAAAGGGAAACGAGTTTATAATCATCGCCTCCGGCCGCGTTCGACTGTAAGCTGAGTAGAAACCACCTCAAGAATAAAAACAAACGGTTGAGATGTAGACATCAGATGTCTACAGCGTGTTAAAGTTCCTAAAATGGCAGAAAGTGGAAACCTTTTGGGGAAAAACCTTATTTCTGATACTATTTCTTGAATGGCACTACCGGAAAAATTTTTAAAACCCTACAACCACACCGAGACGGAGGCGCGGATTTACAAACTCTGGGAAGAGGGCGGCTTTTTCCAGCCCGAGGCTGGTCGGCCTTGGGCCGATAACCCTGACTCTCCCTCTACCAACCACAAACTATCAACTAACAACTTCTGCATCATTATGCCTCCCCCGAACGCCAACGGCCACCTTCACGCCGGCCACGCGCTTTTTATCACCCTTGAAGACATTATGACCCGCTATAAACGAATGCGGGGTTTTAAGACACTCTGGCTTCCCGGCGCCGACCACGCCGGTTTTGAGACCCAAATCGTCTACGAGAAAAAACTGGAAAAGGAGGGGCGCTCTCGTTTCAAAATGGCGCCTAAAGAGCTTTTTGACGAAATAATGGCTTTTACGCTAGAAAATAAAAAGTTCATGGAAGCGGAAGTCCGAGCGCTCGGCGCTTCATGCGACTGGACGAGAGAACGTTTTACGCTTGACCCCGATATCATCAAAAAAGTCCAACAAACATTCAAGAAAATGTATGACGACGGCCTTATCTATCGCGGACCGAGAATCGTCAACTGGTGTTCCAAACATCTGACTTCCCTTTCCGATGTGGAAACGGAAAACCGCGAAGTGAAAGACAAATTTTATTATTTCCAATACGGCCCGTTCGTTATCGGCACATCAAGGCCGGAAACCAAGTTTGGCGACAAATATGTGGTCATGCACCCCAAGGACAAACGCTATGACAAATACAAAGACGGGGAGAAAATGGAACTGGAATGGATTAACGGAAAAATCACCGCCACCGTCATTAAAGACGAAGCGGTTGATATGGAATTCGGCACCGGCGTCATGACCATCACCCCGTGGCACGACGCGGCGGACTTTGAAATCGCCAAGCGCCACAACCTTGACCAAGAACAAATCATTGATTGGCGCGGGAAACTTCTGCCCATCGCCGGAGAATTTGCGGGAATGAAAATCGCCGAAGCCCGCCCCAAAATCGTGGAAAAACTCAAAGCCAAAGGCCTCTTGGTCAAAGTGGAAGAAAATTACGTCCATAATGTGCCAATCTGCTATAAATGCGAAACGCCAATTGAGCCGCAAATTATGCCGCAATGGTTCGTCAAAATGGCGCCCTTAGCGAAGCTCGCCACGGACGCGGTGGAAGCGGGAAAAATAAAATTTATGCCCGACAACTACCGAAAAATTTTCCTCTACTGGATGAAAAACGCGCTGGACTGGAACATTTCCCGCCAAATCGTCTGGGGTATTCCGATTCCGGCAAAAATCTGCGACAACTGCGGCGAAGGAACGCCGGACTTGGACAACGAGGTGAGAGAATGTCCGAAGTGCAAAGGCGTTATCCGCGCCGATACTGACACCTTTGACACTTGGTTCTCTTCCGGCCAGTGGCCGCTTCTCACTTTGAATTTCCCAGACGGCGAGGACTTCAAGGCCTTCTATCCGACCGATGTGATGGAAACCGGCTCCGACCTAATTTTCAAGTGGGTGCCGAGAATGGTGATTTTCGGCCTATACCTAGCGGACGAGGTGCCCTTTAGGACCGTCTACCTCCACGGTTTGGTCAACGACGCTAAGGGGCAAAAGATGTCCAAAAGCAAGGGCAACATTATCAATCCTTTAGAACTCACGGCGAAATACGGCACTGACGCTTTGCGCATCGCTCTCATTATCGGCAATACGCCGGGTACCGCTCTGTCACTTTCGGAGAATCGCATCAGGGGTTACAAACATTTTGCCAATAAACTCTGGAACATTACCCGTTTTGCTCTGGAAAATATTCCGGAAGACATCCTTGACAAAGAACCAAAGCTCTCCGAGACGGACGAAATCCACCTTAAAAATTTTGAGGCCTTAACGCGCGAAGTGACCGAGGATATGGAACAGTTTCGTTTTTATCTCGCCGCCGAAAAACTCTATCACTATGTCTGGCACGAATTTGCTGATAAAATAATTGAGGAGAAAAAAAATAATCTAAACGGCGACGATACTCCGGCGAAAAAATCAGCCGAACGACTCCTGCAACATATCCTGAAAAATTCGCTCGTCATGCTCCACCCCTTCATTCCTTTCGTTACTGAAGAAATTTGGTCGCACCTGAAGAAAAAGGAGATGCTTATGGTAGAAAGATGGCCTGTTGAATAGATTAAAGAAAAAAATTCCAAATAACAAATCCTAAACAAGATTAAAATCTGAATGTTCAAAATTACAAAAGTTTAGAAGTTTTGAATTTAGAATTTGTTTGTTATTTGGAATTTGTGATTTGTAATTTTAACATTGGCGCTTTTTTAGAAATTAGGTCAATTAGAGCAATTAGAAATTTATTCTGATGTCTTTCCCAACCATTCTTTATGCCATTCTCGGCGGCCTTCTTCCCGCCCTCCTTTGGCTTTGGTTCTGGCGGCATGAAGACGGGCGCCATCCGGAGCCGAGACGGCTCATCGCTATCGCTTTTCTCGCCGGCGTCCTGGCGGTGCCCTTTGCCATACCGCTGGAAAAATTCGTCTTGGAAGAAATCCTTGGTGGGCAAAATGTTGAACTCGCGGCGAAAGCATTGCCACTCGCCGCCCTCTTAGCCGTTCTCCTTTGGGCCATTATAGAAGAGCTCCTTAAATTCATCGCCGCCTATTTATCCGTCCTTACGAGACCTTCGGTAGACGAACCGATTGACCCGGTGATTTATATGATAAGCGCGGGACTCGGCTTTGCCGCCGCCGAAAATATTATGTTTTTAATTGAACCGATTCTGGCTGGCGAGACCACGGTAAGCTTTATGACGGGAAATCTCCGATTTATGGGCGCCACGCTTCTCCACATCACCGCTTCGGCTATAATAGGAGCGGCTTTAGGATTTGGCTTCTATAAACAAAAGAAAATCCGCCGGCGGATTGCCGGCTTGGGAGTTATCCTCGCCATAACCTTGCATACGGTTTTCAACTTTCTTATAATTATTGAAACCCCTGTCGGCATATTCGCGTCTTTCCTCTTGGTCTGGCTCGCCGTCATCGCCCTCATCGTCGCGTTGGAAAAAGTAAAACGAGTCCATCCGGCGTAATCTTTAAAAAGTCGGCCGAAGAATCCACGCCCTCAAACTGTTTAATAAAAAATTATTAGATTTAAAAATATAAACTATGGCAAAAGACAAGCGGTCATTTTTTGAACGGCTAACCGGCGCCGGCGCCGAGGAGCTTGAAGATGAAAAAGAATTATCGGTTTCCCAAAATCTATCCCCTCTGTCCGATTCGGACGACGAGGCCGGCGAGCTGGCCGTTGATGTGTATCAGACGGCCGACAATATCATCATCAAAGCGATGGTCGCGGGCATTAAGCCGGACGATTTGGACATCGCCATCACGCGCGATATGGTAACCATCAAAGGAACGCGCGAATCCGACCGCGAGGCCAACGATGAAAATTTCTTTTTCAAAGAGCTTTACTGGGGCTCGTTCTCCCGCACGATTCTCCTGCCCCAAGAAGTGGAGGTGGAGGAAGCCGAGGCCTCGGAGAAAAACGGCTTGCTAACCATTAAATTGCCGAAAGTAGACAAGGGACGCCAAACCAAACTCAAGGTCCGCTCGTCAAGCTAATTCATCAAAAAATCACGCTAGCGCGTGATTTTTTGATAACGGTGCCGAGACCCAGGTTTGCACTGGGGACCCTTCGCTCTTCAGGCGAATGCTCTACTAACTGAGCTATCTCGGCGTGTATTATTTAACTCTGCCAAACTATTAGTTTAATTTAACGCCTTTACTGAATACAATCAAGAGACGGGGTTATTCCGCTAACTGTTTTAAGGAATCGCCGACATTCCGCACGCTTTCCACACTTTGCCTGACTGTCCCTATGGAGCCGGTAATCGCTTCCAAATACGGCTGAATGAGCCAATACGCGCCGAAAGCAGTGCCGAGAATGAGAACCCAGTAAGTTATCTTAATCGCTCTCCCCCATTTGTGGCTCCTGTAAAATTTTTTGATAATCTCATTGTTCTCTGCCGCCAGCCGATGGGTTTCCTCCAGTAATTCTTTTTCTTCTTCGTTCATAAAATTAAAATAAAAATGTTAGCTGTAAATCCCAAAAAGAACTTGGAACTATTTTATCACAAATGCCACCGACAGGAATCGAACCTGTATCTAGACGTTAGGAGTGTCTTGTTCTATCCATTGAACTACGGCGGCAACGGATTAAATCTACGCTCTACAACTTACCACCGACGACATCCAAAAACAAACCGGGCTAATCTGCTATTTTAGCGAACTTGAGTTGTCAGTGGTTAATTGTAAGCGGTCAGTTAATTCCTAATGCTGCCGCGATTTTGGGTTGGTTGTAACCCACAATAAGTTCATCGTCTATTGTAATCACCGGCACGCCCATCTGGCCGCTTTTGTCCATCATTTCTCTGCGTTTCTCCAAATCACTGGCTACATTATGTTCGGTATAAGAAATATTGTGGGCGTTAAAGAGGTCCTTGGCGGCGTTGCAATAAACACAGGTTGGGGTTGAATAGATGACAACTTTTTTCATTTTTTTCTCAAGTTAAACGGATAAGGAAAGTCATTATATCAACCGAAGCCGTCTTTGCGCAAAAAATTCAATCGTTAACCAAAGAAAAAAACCATCCGTCAATATGTTCATCCGAGCGAACTCATTATTTCCTAGCGAGAATCGGCTACTACATAGCCAGATGGTTTTCGTTATCGCCGCGAGCGAATATAGGTCCCCACGGCAGACCTGCCTGCCCTGTCTGCGTCTGGACGCACAGGCGGGCAGGAACCACGCGGTCTTGACCTAATTTGCGTTACTCGCTTAACTCGCAAAATACATACGCCTCGCTCATTATTTTGCGGGTAGCGAGAATCGAACTCGCGTCTCAACCTTGGGAAGGTCGCATTCTGCCACTAAACCATACCCGCTTAAAAATCAGATTCCTAAAATTTTTTTAAATTTATCCCATAAATTTTCACTTTCTCCTTTGCCATATAAAGACCCGCCATCATCGTCGTTCACAATAACCACAGTTCGCTCGCCCTCTTTCTCCATTCCGAATTTCCCTCTGATTTCCTCTTCAACGCCGGCGGGCGTTTGAAGCCGGCCGAGCGCCGCTTGAATAAAATCCCTTCTCGCCGATAGCGCGTCGCGCCTAGAAGCTACGCCTTGGAGAAGCGCTTTGCTCTCCGCGCTCTTTTGATAAGCGCTATACGCTGTTTGGACCAAAAAAACGGCGACGATAATCGCGAGAATTATGAATACTGGCGAGTGGCTTATTTTCTTAAAATTGTTTTTCTTTTCAAATAAACGCATAAATGTTGCAAGTTACACGGTATATAGTACATAATATTCTCATGTTTTTCCAAAATAAACATCGCAAAAAAATAAATGCCATCTGGGCGGTGCTTTGCGTGCTCATAATCATCAGCATGATACTTCTTTACACGCCGATATTGTTTTACTAAAATATATACTTGAGACAGGACTCCTTATTCTAAATAACAAGTAAATACTATTCGTAGTTATTGGTAGATTGGTATCATTCGTATATTGGTATTTTTTATTGTCTCATCATCTTCACAAACACCTCCTCCGGAATATTGACCTTGCCTCGCTCTTTGAGCCGTTTCTTGCCTTCCTTTTGTTTCTCCCACAGTTTTCTTTTTCGCGTGATATCGCCGCCGTATAAATAGCCGGTAACATCTTTTCGGAGCGCTGAAAGGGTGCGGGAAGAAATAATGCGGCCCAAGGCCTTGGCTTGAATTTTTGTTGCAAACATTTGGCGAGGCAGAATTTTGTGAAGTTTTTCAACGCTGGCTTCGGCTTCGGTTTCAAGGCGTCGCCGCGATACGATGCGGGCAAAAGCCGGCACCGATTCCCCAGCCACCAGAATTTCCATCTTTACCACATCGGCCATTTCTTCTCCTTGGATTTTATAAGAAAGGGAGCCGTAACCGGAGGTGGCACTTTTGAGCTCGTCAAAAAAATTCCGCATCAGTTCCCTAAGAGGCATTCTGGCTTCCACCTCGGTCCGGTTGTCGCTTAAATTTTCCGTGACGCCAACCACCGCTTCGTGTTCGTAAAAAAGCTGCATCACATTGCCCAGATAATCCGCCGGCGCGATTATTTGGACGGCGGCCCACGGCTCCCGAACTGACACCACCTCGCCGTGGTCGGGAAAATGAATCGGCGAGTAAGCGATTTTCTGCCGGCCGGCGCGGTCGGTTACCTCGTAACTGATTGAGGGCGTGGTAACAATTATTTTCAGACCAAATTCCCGCCGAAGCCGTTCGGTAATAATTTCCAAGTGAAGCATCCCGAGAAAACCGACCCGAAATCCCCGCCCCAAGACGCCGGAGGACTCTTCCTCATAAGCGAACGATGAATCGGAAAGCCGAAGGCGCGCCAAGGCCTGACGCAAAGCATTAAAGTCATCCTGACTTTCCGGATAGACGGACGCCCAGACCACCGGAGCGGGTTTGCCGTAACCGGGGAGCGCTAAGGCCGGGTTTTTATCGGAAGTAACCGTGTCGCCAACCGTCGCAATACCCGGCTCTTTTATGCCCGTTATAATGTAGCCGATTTCGCCAGCCGAGAGGGTTTCTGTCGGCATTTCTTTTGGCGAGAAAACCCCAAGATCAATCGGGATAAAGCGGGCTTTGCCGGCAATGAGGCGAAGCGCGTCTCTCTTATTCACTTCGCCCGCCATTACCCTAAGATAAAGAATTACGCCGGTGTGATTAGAGTATTGGAAATCAAAAATGAGGGCCTGGAAGTTTTCTCCTGTTTGTTTCGGCGGCGGCACTTTCCCAATGATTTCTTCAAGAAGTTCAGGAACGCCTTGGCCGGTTCTACCCGATACTTCCATTATCTCGCCTTCCGCTACGTGGAGAAGTTTTGCCATATCGGCCTTAACATCGACCACTCTTGCCAAAGGCGAATCAATTTTATTTACCGCCGGAATAATGGCTAGGCCCTGTTCCCTGGCCATCTGAAGCACTGAAAGCGTCTGTGCCTGCACACCCTGCGTCGCGTCTACCAGTAAAATCGCGCCCTCCACGGCCTTAAGCGCGCGTGACACCTCATACGAGAAATCAATGTGACCCGGCGTGTCTATCAAATTCAGAATGAATTCTGAACCTGCAAACCCTAAACTCGAAACCCTAATCTCTAAACTTTTTGGGAAATTTGGATTTGAATATTGGGATTTGTTTAGAATTTTGGATTTAGAACTTAAATTTTCCGCATGATTCCCTTTGTAAATCATGCGGACGGGTTTCATCTTTATGGTGATTCCCCTTTCCCGTTCGAGCTCCATGGAATCAAGCACTTGGTCTTGCATCTTTCTTTTTTCAATCGTGCCAGTCAGCTCCAAAAAACGGTCCGCAAGCGTGGACTTGCCGTGGTCTATATGCGCTATGACGCAAAAGTTGCGGATGTTTTCCAGACCCATCGGCTTATCCTAACAGAAATCCGCTCAACTGTTTAGCTTCCTTCATTTGTGGTATAGTATGGGCATGGTAGAAATAGACAAAAACAAAATCGCGGAAATTATGGAGAAACACAGCATCATTGTTGGGTATGTTTTCGGTTCGGTTGCGCGTGGCACTTTGAGACCACATTCCGATATTGATGTGGCAGTGCTCTTTCCATACGACATGCCGAAAGAAAAACAAGGAATGTCCAGGGAAGAAATACGCGATGAAATCGCTAGTGTTTTTGGTGTTGAGAAAGTGGATGTTATTAACTTAAACCAACAGACAAATCCGGTACTGCGCTATGACGCCGTACTTGAAGGCAAAGCGGTTCTCGTTAAAGATGTTGCCGTCAAAGCGCAGCTTACTCGTGCGGTGCTTCGCGAATACGAAAACACCAGACATCTTCGGGAAACTTCCTATAAAATTTTGCGCCGGCAGATACGGTCTGGACAATTCGGCCGAGCGGCAATCAATTCTCAAAAATATGTCTCCTTTAAATAAAAAAACAATTCACGAAAAGTTATTTAAACTTCAAGAATCAGTTAAAATTCTTGAAGAATTGCGAGCCGAGGGACGCAATCCGTTTTTTACTGACAGAAAAAATCAAGACGTCGCTTTACTTAATATGTTTGTTTCTATTGAACTGATTACTGACATTGGTAACCATATAATCACGGAAGTTTTCCAAAAGCAGGCAAAAAACTACAAAGAAATTATTGAGCTCTTGGGTAAAACCGGGGTCATAACGGAAATATTTGCGAAAGAAAACGAAGATATGACAAAATTCCGAAACCTAATTGCTCATGATTACGAGAAAATTACACCAGAGGGCATCTATGAAAATCTCCAAAAAGCTCCGGATGTCTTCCGCGAGTTTGCAAAATATTTCGTGGAATTTATGGACAAGCAGCCAAGTAAAGATTAAGGATGGGTAAAACACCATGGATAATCTCACTCTCCCGACAGGCCAGACACCGCCGACATTGAATGCGGCAGATGAAAATATTATGGGTATTCCGCCCGAAAAACCGCGCGGCAATAAAACCGCCCTCTGTATATTTAATCGTTGCAACCCTAACGGTGGTAGTTGTAGTCTCTGGATACCTCGCTCTCAACTCTATCAAGAGGCCGCCTACCATTCCTACCACACCAACAAACGAGCCCCAAACCGAAAGCACCGCCGACAAAACCGTCAACTGGCAAATTTATCAAAATGAAAAGTATGGTTTGGAGTTCAAATATCCTACTGAAGCTAGGTTATTTCTTGGGGCTGATTGTCTGGGGTGCTCTGATGAAGAACTGGAAGCAGTAAATAGCGCAAGAGTGATCATCGATTATTCAGGCGGAATAATTTTTCAGGTTCAGATTTTAGAATATAACAAGACGCAACCACAATTTGTTAAAATAGGTAAAAACGCAGAACAAACAGCCGAGTTATGGCGGAAATATAACAAAGAGGGGGAAAATAATCCAAATGTTTTCACCTACGTTAGCAGAATTGTGGAGCAAAACACAAATGGCCTTGGAGGTTATTCATACACGGTTTCAGGTAGTATCAACTTCCCTTGGGAAATGGGGTTACTTTCTTACCCAATGAGATTTAATTTTTTTGATTTCCCAGCACGACCAGAAACTATAATTGTGATATCACTATCAATTAGGGAGGAAAATTTGAATGATGTGTCAAATCAAATTATCTCCACCTTCAAATTCTTCGAGCCGACAGAAAAATAATTATTTCATTCCTACAAGCTAACCTCCTACAAGCTACAAGCTCTCTTGCTCCGGCACGATGACTTTGGCCTTCCAAATTTTGTGGTGGAGGGTTATCCAAACTTCTTTGAGTTCTCTATTCTTGAGGAGTATCAAGACAACCAAACCGACCGCGATACCAAGGAGAAAACCTCAAAAAATGTTTTATTGACCTGCGGGGAAAATTCTTTAAACCGCCGGGCGAAGTAATACCAGAAGACAGCGGCGTTAAGAAGCATGGCCGTTGAAAAGCCGAGCGGGAGCATGAGGACTTCGGTGCCGGCAACCTCCGGCACCCGAAGCAAACTCTCAATAAAGTAGCGAAAGAACTCCCACTCGCGGAAGATTCTCAAAAAACCAAAGGCAAAAATGACGACAAAAAGCGAAGCGATGATATTTATAACAAGTGGTTTCTTAGTATTCCCTCCGGCGTAATAGCCGCGGACAAATAAGAGAATCAGCGACTGCGCCAAAATTGAGATGGAGAACAAAGCGAGAGCGGCGGCGGTAAGGCGTGTGTCCGTCCAATCAAAACTGCCCGAGCCCAAAATCGTTCTGACAATTTGCGCGCGAAGCACTATAAAAAGGATGATTATCGGCACCGACCAGAAGGTAATATGGCGCGCCGCTACCGTCATCTCCTCCAAAAATTTCTGCCGTTCGCCGTTTGAAAAAAGGCGGCTAATAGTCGGAAACAGGGCGACGGTATAACTCACGCCGACGAGCGCGAGCGGCACCGACTGCAAATTCCAAGCGAAATTAAACACCGCCACCGAGCCGGACGCCAAAATCGCCGCCATAATAATCAACACAAGAGTGGAAAGCTGGCTTCCGGAAAGAGCGAGGGTGCGAGAGAACGACAGTCCGACCACCTCCCGAATCGTCCGGAAATCAAAAGGAAAACTAAAAGACGGAAAGGGCTTGGTAATGGTTGAAAGCTGGCAGAGCAGATGGAGAACGGCGCCGATAACGACTCCTAAAGAGAGTCCTTTGAGGCCCATTTTAGGATAGAGAAAAACGACGCCGATGATAATGCCGGCATTGTAGAAAATTGGGCTCAAAGCGTAAGAGATGAAGCGGTGCCTTGCCTGAGCGATGGACGCAAACAAATTAGAAAAGCCGAGAAGAATCGGCGAGAGGAGCATAATCCTCGTCATTGAGACAAACTCCGCGCCGTAAGCGGAAGAGGTAAGCTCTGGAAAAAGCTGAGCGAGCAGCCAAGGCACAAAGGCGAAGCAAATAGCGCTCACGAGAATGATAAGCACCGAGAAAAAAGAAAAAATGGAATCAACAAAACGCTTCGCCTCACCCTCGCTCCTTTCAAGCCGCTCAATCACAAAAGGCACCAGCACGGAAACCGATACAATGGAAGCGACAGACACGAAGATTAAATCGGGTATCCTGAAAGCGCTGTAATAAGTATCCAAGGCAAGGCCCGCTCCGAAGATATGAGCCAAAACCCGGTCGCGGAATAGTCCTAAAACTTGAGAAAGAAAAGTGAAGAACGCCAAAAGATAAGCGGCCTCGTGGAGTCCGCTTATCTCTTTGTTAATGAACCGAAGAATTCTTGAAACCATATTCTAACTATTGCCCCGCACCGTTTTCGGAAACCGGCAAGGTGTTGCGATTCTCCGGGCTGGCTTCCGGAATGCCGGCAAAGGGCGTCCGGCCGGCTTTGATGTTTTTTATAATCGTCGGCAATTCTTTGTTGTCCGGGTTGGTCTTCCGAATTTCCTCAAATTGCGCCAAGGCCTCGGCGTCCCGAGCCACCCTCTCATAGGAAAGCCCCAGGAAGTAACGAGCGTTGGCGTAAACCGGATTAAGACCGACGGCCCGCTCTAAGGCGGTTACGGCGCCGCGATAATCCTTGTCGTTGAATTTAAGAACGCCTAGCTGGAAGTGAATGACCGCGTCATTGGGCGCTATAAGCGCGCCGGCTTCGGCCGCGGTTATCGCCTTGTCAATATTGCCGAGTCCCGCTTCAAGCTGCGACTCAAAGAACACCGCTTCCAGATAGTTGGTCTTCTTGGCGCGAGCGGCCGCCAATCTCTCTTTGGCCTTGTTGAAATTCCGATTGGCTACTTCCAACCGAGCCAAAACCAAATCAATTTCCGGGTTCGTGGGATTTAAAGCCATAGCGCTATTGTAAACCCGAAGAGCGTTGTCATAGGCCCCTTGAACGCCAAGCGGCACAACCGATTCATACACCCGGCCAAGCTGCATGTAATTCTGGTAGTTTTTGTCGTTGAAGCTTACGGCGGCCTGGGCGTCAGAAAGCGCGGCGCCGAAAATATCTTTAAATTGATTCTGAACCGCCTCGGTGGACAAATTCTGATTGGCGCTTACCAATTGGTTAAGTTTGACGAGTTTTAATTCGGAAAGAAAACGATAAGCGGTATCTGTTTTGCTGGTTTTAAGCGATTTGGAAATCAGATTCTCCGCCCTCTCCATATTGCCGTCGGTGTTTAACACCAGCACTCCCTTCTGAAGCCGCCACAAAGCGAGAAATTTCGAGGTCTCGGCGTAAGCCAGTGAAATTGACAGCACCAAGAACATAATCATTGCCACCACCAAAGCAAAACCGATTTTCGGCTGTTCGGGGAAAGAAACCGTTTTCACCTTAAGCGTATTTTCCAATACCAGGCTTGCGATTAGCAGACCAGAGAGAAAGAAAGCTAAAGCCGTGCTGGATAAACTCGGCACATAGAAAAAAGTAATGGTAAAGAGATAAAGGGCGCCGAGGAACGAAGTAACGCCCAGATACCGGCTAAATCGGTCGGCTGGTTGGCTAAAGAATAACTTAAGCCCGGTTGACAGGAAAAAGACGGCGAAAAGCAGCCACGAAAGCAGTCCCAGGAGCCCGGTGCTTATGATAAAGGTCGGAATCAAACCGACGGCAAAAACAAAATCAGAGGACCAAAAGACCGTTTCGTTGACGCCGGCCGGCTTGTGGCTTTGCCACTGATTGACAAAGGTGTTCGGTCCAGCGCCAAAAATCGGGTTTGCCTTCACGCTCTCTTTGGCGATATTCAGAGTGGCGCTCCATGATGGCCTGGTTTCAAGTTGGAAAATTTGGAAGAAGTTAGAAATGGCGGTGCTAAGCGGCCTGCTCTCGCTGAAGGCGTATCGCTCGGTAATAAACACAGCCGATACGACAAGGAGAATAACGGGTAAAATTGGAATTCTTTTTTTATTTGTTGCGCCACCAGAATCCAAATCATCCGGTTTAGGCGTCGTGTGGGCTCTCGGAAAATTCTTATAGCCGGAAAACCCAAGGTAGACGATAAGTAGCAGCGAGAAAACAGCCAGCACGACCCAAGCGGTGTCAAAATTCACAATCGCAAGGAGCGCGAGCGAGATAGTAAATACTCCGTAAAATGTGATTCGTAATTTTCTACTGAGCGAAGCGATTTCGAGCGCCAAAGCGGAAATGAGCGCGCTTAAACCAAAGAGGACGGCGAGGTCATTCCACTTGCCGAGGAAGTTGGCGGTTACGTTAGTAAAAATACCGAAAGAGAGAAAATCGGGACCTATAATAAGTTTCAGAAGCTGATACAAAGCCAGAATGGAGGTGACGGCAAAAAGCGCGAGATAGGCGCCAAAAATCCGGCCTTTAGAATTAAAAACTTGAGCTGAAACGAAGAATAAGGCGAACAAAACAATAAGCGATGCCAGAGTGCCCAACTCAAAGTTTCCTCCCACAAACGAATTCCTGAAACCGCCGGAAAAAATGGCCGACAACAAAGCGCTTATGAGCACTAAGAACGCCCCGATGTTTAAGTGGCTCTGGCTAAACTCGAACCGACCAACCTTCAATCGGGCGACTAGCCAAAAAGCAACGCCGATTAAAACGAAAAATGAAATAAAAGCGATTTTCCCAACTTGAAAGGGATAGGAGGTTGACGGTAAAAAGAAAAGCGGAGCGAGTAGCGCGCCAATAGCGATAAAAATACAGGACATTTTATCTAAAAAAGAACTGCGGGCGGCACGGGGCTCTTCTTGACTCTCCACGACCTCAACATTTTCATTTTGCGTATCCATAAATTAACTTTTGCTTAAAATTTATAATATTGCCGTTAATTATAACAATGAGAATTGAATAATCAACAAGAGAGTGTTAATTAAAAGGACCAGTGCCATTATTATTGCAACAAAAATCAGCTTGTGGTAGTTTAATGGACGGAAAACACAAAGGTGTATCAAGAGTGTGGAGGAGGGCCTGGCCCGTTATTACTCCATCGGCAACTTGTCCTAAGTGGCTAAGCATTGGTGCTTTTGCGAAACCACTAAAAGATAAAGTGCCAATTCCAACCCGCTTGGCGGGAACGATACTTAACTGATTGGGTCTGTTTGACCATCAGTGAATATCTTGGAATATCTCTTGATACACCTCGACATTTCGTCGGGGTGTTTTGTTCGTTGAAAATATGCCTATCCTGTCTCTATACCCTCGATATGTTGCAGTTAAATTTACGGATGACACGCGTTCACGCGGAGAGCAGATTATCTTTACTCAAACGAAGGAAAGTGTCGGTCTTCGTCATGGCATCAATGTATTAGGGGAAGAAGACCTAGTTCACCTTGATTGTGCGGGTATTGAATACGCACGATACTACCCTAAGTCTATTGAGACTAGAGAGATATACGAGTTTTTCGGTGTCTAATAAAAATCCGTAGAATTTGTATTTACACCGCAAAACCCCGCTTTTTTAAGCGGGGTTTTCATTTTGAATTTGTAATTTTAAATTTTGCGTTTTTAATTTTACACTATCTCGCACACCCCCGCCACACAGGCCAGTTCTTTCTTGGGGTCCGTTTCGTTTTGCTTTTCGTAAGTCAAAATCTTTGAGTAATCAATGTGGGTCAAACGCTTGGCCAGCTCGTTGTAGCGCTTCTCGTCAATCGTTTCGTAGGGCGCCAGCTGATAAACATGATTGTCGCGCGGCAAAAACGAGAGTCCGCCGATGTAATCCCAATTTTTATAAAGCCAGTCAGCCGCGGCAATCCACTCGTCTTCTCCGATTGAAACCGTAACGGACGGATTGTGTTCGGTATAATTTTGTTTGACCGACTTCCAATGTTCAAGCTGTTCAATCGCCGACAAATCATCGCGAAAAACTTTCGTGCCAGCCGGCGCTTTGACCGGAAATTCTAAAACATAAGTCGTGGCATTTTCCGGCGACTGGCCGACTTCCGGATAATAAAGCACGCCCTGGTCTTTAAGCATCTTGAAAAGAGCGTCGGTGGCGGCAATTCTGATTCGTCTGATGTAATAGGCGGAGTGCCTCGGATGCATGCCGGAAGAACAGTCAACCATTTGGGAAAGCGTGCCCGATGGTTTGACGCAGGTGATGGCGGTAGAGGCGCTGATGCCAAAACGCTTGGCATACTGTTGATTGATTTTAATCGCTTCTTTGCGAAGTTTCTCCAAGGTCTTTGGGTCGCGCACCGCCGGCGAATCCCATTGGCCGGTCAAAGACACGCCGAGCAGCCGCTCTCGTTCGCAATGTTCTTTCCACTCTTTGGAGAGATACGGGAAATAAGTCAACGACGATTGATAAGTGCCGAGAATGGTCGCAGTTTTGATTTTCCGAAGCAGTGTCGCTTCCGTATCCTCGGCTCGGCACACCACTTCCGACAAATTACAAAATTGCTTGGATTGCAATAAAATTTCGGCGCATGGATTAGTGCCAATCGGCCCTTTGATGTTGCCGGCGCCGTCAAAATATCCTTGATAATTTTCTTGAAAGAATTTGAGTCGCCTTTCCGGCAGCTGTTTGGTGAGACCTCCCCTATTAAACATCCCCCGTTCGCCGGAACCGGAGCGCATCAAAGAAATCCACTCGTCCAAGAACTCGGTGCTGGTGGGTTTGGAAAGATAAACGGCAGAATTATTGGCTAAAGAGCGCTGAGGTTCGGTCAAATAAAACTGGCCGTCCTTGGCGTGGCGAATTTGTTCGTCATCAAGGTCTGAAAGCGAAATCATGGCGCTTCGCCTGACCCCGCCGGACACTACGCAATCGCCTATCATGCAAATAATGTCGTGGACATCTATATTGGCAAGCCGTTTACCTTGGCGTTTAAGCATCTTTTCGCGAGTAAAAGTAAGCAGCCGCCGCAGGGGGTCGGGACCGGACGACTTACCGCCCATGGTCTTAAGGCGCGCGCCGGCAGGCCGAAGGAGAGAAAAATCAAAATCAATATCCATGCCTTCCGCCCAGGTCTTCATCCCCAGCACAAACGAATCGCACCAGCCTTCTTTGCTGTCGGGAATAACACGGGTCGGAAGTTTTTTACCGGTTTGTAATTTAATCTGCGGGAATTTCTGGACATTCTGGCTCTCAACGCTCCAACCGGCGCCCGTGCCGCACATTGAAACATACATAATTTCCGCCAAGTCCTGAAATGTCTCCGGCGCGATGTAAGAACAATTGTAAACGCAAACATTGGTGGTATTCGCCGCTCCTCCGGCAAACTGGAGGAGGCGCATAGAGGGCATCGCCTCGTGGTTTAGCATCGCTTCTCTGATTTCTCTGTATTCGGCATCGCGAAGCTTCTTGCCGAGATTTTCTTTCATAAAGGCGACGTAGCGGTCAACGGTTTCAATCCAGGTCTCCCGCCGGCCCTCGGCTTCAATCCATCTGGAATAACTCCGGTAATAAACGAACTCGCCAAGCGAATTCTTGAAATAATTTTTTGAGTCCGCCGCCAATTTCTTGACGCGCTCCGGCACTTGAAGTCCTTTCTCGCGGAGTTTCGCCCTTTTTTCGCGATAAAGAATGTAGGCCTTGGCGGTTTTTACGTAATCGGAAAGGATTAACTCATTTTCTACGGTATCTTGAATGCCCTCAACGGTCGGGACGAAATTTTTGTGCTTTTTCGTAATCCGAATGAGTTCGGCGTAGACCTTGTTGGCGACCAGCTCCGCCTCTTTCTCCGACCCCTCGCCGGTTTGAATCATCGCTTTGTAAATAGCGGCCTTGATTTTGCTTAAATCAAAAGAAGTCACGAGACCGTTTCTCTTCTGAATGCTCTTAATACTCACAATTTCTCTGGCGGCGGTTTTTTTGGTGACCATGGAGTAAATTTTTTAACTGCTAAAAATTTTCGTCATCAAATTGTATCTTAAAAAAACGGACTGTGTCCTGTGGATAAATCAAAAATTTCTCCGTTTGAAAATTTTATTTCCCAAATGTAAAGGAGAGCGGGAAACGCGCGCGTTTCGCGGGCTGTAACTAACGCTGGAAAAATTTCCGAGGGCTCCTGTCCGTAAAAAAATTTTAATTGGGAGAAAAAACGACTTCTGAACCGGTTTTTATGCCAAATTTTTCAGAAAATCCGGCTGGGACTTCCAAAACATAGAGCGCCGGAACGCGCGGATAGAAAACTTCCGGAAAAGAATCCGGTGATGCGTCCTTTTTGATATCAACCACCGTCAAATTTCGGCCAATCCAGATGATGTCTATATTAATGAACATGTCTTTCATCCAAAAACCGGAGGATTCCGGCGCGCTAGACAGAAAAATCATGCCTTCGCCCTCTTTAAGCGCTTTAACACCGCCAAGTCCTTTGGTTATTTTCGCCAGCGTGTCGGCAACTTTGGCTTTTACCATCGTCCCACCGATTGAAATCTCCCAAATCTCGTAAGAAAATCCATTTGGCCGACGGAGACCGCCGTCATCATTAAAAGAACCGCTCTTCCAAGTCCAAATAACAAAACCGCTAGCAAGTAAAATGCCCAAAAAAAGAAAAAGCGAAATAATTTTCCGAGCTTGAAAAAGCACTGGTTCATTATCGCATATTCCCAATTCTAAAACCCACATTCATTGACCGCAAAATGTATATGTATTCACGCTGTTCCTCTTGATATTTTAACTTTTGTTTCATTTCTTTTATTATATAATTTGAAGTGAGGACATTCTTTTCCAAAACATTGCGCAGACGCGGCGGCGCGAGTATAGTAATCCGCCTCAAGCGGCTCTGCGCGTTTTGAAAAAGATATGTCCGAACGCGGCACTTGCAAAAATCAAATTTCAATGGTAATCTGACCTCAGACGCACAAACGAAAAATCCATGCAACTCAAAGAAAACGACCTGACACTTATCAGAAAACTTCGGGCAGAAAACATCCTGGAAGACGTAGCCGCGCACCAAATCAATGGCGCCCCAAACGGAATTTTGATGTGCGCCGACGGCCATCAAACGCCAGATGTGCTGCGCCGGCACGCGGAATTCATCCAGCGGGCCGACACAAAAGAGTGTTGCTGCCATTCTCTTATGTTAAACGGCGGAGCGTTGCTTTTGTCAGAAGAGCTGACCTCTGATTATTCCTACCCCATCGGCCAAATGATTCTGGACCAGTTCGCGCAAGCGATTGAACTCAAAGGAATAGGAACGGTCGTCCTCTACATTCATACGCCCTGTGGTATGGCAAAAAAATGGGGATTGTCTTTTGAAAAGATGCTTGACCGGCTTTTTGAAGCCAAAATGAGAGTAAGGCGGCATTTCAGAGATAACCGCCTTAAACTGGTCTGTTTCTGCCAAGTGGATTACGGAGACAGAAAGTTGACCTACTTCATCTCCCGCAAGAAATGGGGGGCGTGGAAGCATACAAATTTGGTTTAACCGCCAAAGACAACCACCAAGTCGGCGGTTGTCTTTTTTATACTCTATGTATGACGCCCTTGATTTTAATAAAAATGTCCATAAGATATACGAAATGTCGCCCTCAAACAAAAAACACACCTGCCACGCTCTAATCGTGCACTGTATTGATTTTAGATTCCAAGGCGCCATCAGGAAACTCTTTAATTCACTGGGCCTTGAGCATGGCCACTTTGACCGTCTTTCGGTGGCCGGCGGCGCCGGAAATTTCAAAATTCTTGAAGAGCACGCGCCGCTGTCAAAAAAACTCCACAAGCCGAAGCTGGCCATTTTAACCATTCATGAAGATTGCGGCGCCGGCGCCAAAAAAGAGGATTTGCGCGAAGCGCGGCAAATCACAAAAAAATCAATCCCAGACACCCGCTGTTTTTACCTGAAATTGAACGGCCACTGTGAGGAGGTCTTTTGATATTAATTCTTTTTCTCAAAACCAAGCGCGCAGGAATTGACGCAGTAACGGTTACCGCCGGCTTCTTTCGGCCCATCAGGAAAAACGTGCCCTAGGTGAGCGCCACAATGTCTGCAAACGACTTCGGTGCGCCGCACATGGTGAGAAAGGTCTTCTTTTAACTCCACATTGTTCAGATTTGCCGGCTCGGTGAAAGACGGCCAGCCGGTGCCGGAATCAAATTTGGCGCCGGACGAAAAAAGTTCGGTGCCGCAAACCACACATTTATACATTCCCTTATCGCGGTGATTCAAATACTTACCGGTAAACGGCGCTTCGGTCACGCCTTCCTGTGTTACTTTATATGCTTCTTGCGAGAATTCTTTTTTAAGTTCAATTTTGGACTTACTAAACATAGAAAATTCAAAATGAAAAATGAAAAACTAAATAAGATTTTAAAAGAAAAGATATTTTTTGTTTTATGTTTTAGTTTTTAGCTTTAAATTTTACGCTTATATCGGCCACGCCGAGAGAATGGCCGAGGCGACCAAAATTGAAACAAGCTGATGGGCCATATTGAGGCCGTAAAGTCCCCAGGAGTCCTTGCCCCAAAAAACGCCGTTGGCCGAAACGGTAACGACAAAGCCGAGCCAAAGCCAGAAGCCGATAACGAAAGCGGGGCCAACCCCCATCGCGCCCCCGACCGAAAGAAAGTAGGCCAGCGCATAAACCAAAATTAAAGTGGCGATAAAATTGCCGACATAGGACTTGGCCATGCCTTTTTGTTTGGCCGCCTCCATTTCCTCGGGCTTAAAATTTGAAAGCTTTAACCAGAGCTGGCCAAATAAAATCGGCGAATACCAAAGAGCGCCAAGCCCCGTCACCGCCACCGCCGCAATAAAAACCGCTAATTCATTTATGTTAAGTTCCATAAGATTTCGGCGTTACAACTTATAATTGATTAATGGTATCATTAAAGTTGACAACATTTAAGCGCAGCGCGCCATCGAACTATGGAATTCCAACTCTTAATCCACACTGTCGGCTCCATCATCTCCGCCATTTTCTCTTTCGGTCTGGCCATCTTCACTTATTTCAACAACCCGAAACGAACGGCAAATATTATGCTCGGCCTCACCATGGCCGCCGTTGGCGTCTTCTACACGAGCCACGCGGTCGGCATAAATATTGCCGACCCACTGGCTTCGCGCGCCGTCTTCATGTGGAACCTCTCCATTATTTTCATCTCGGTCTTCAGCGCTCATACCGCGCTCGCGGTCATAGGCATTCAACAAAAAAGAAAGATGATTCTCGGAGCAATGTACGCCGTGTCTCTAGTCCTCTTGGCTTTTTATATAACCTATCCCGACGCCTTCCTTGAACCGTCCAAAGCAAAATTATTCTTCCCCAGTTACTACGAGGCCGGCGCTTCCTACCACTGGGTGATGCGGCTCATTTACAACCTCATCATCCCAACCTATTTCCTGACCGAAATGCTTCTCGCCTACCGCAAGGCCGACTTCATTCTGAAAAACCGTTTGAAGTATTTTTTCCTGGCGATGTTTCTTGGCTACAGCACGGGTTTTCTCCTTGTCCTGCCGGTATTTAATGTCTTTATCATAAATCCCAACTGGGGCCTGTTCTTCATTTTCTTTTATGCCGTACCGTTCGTTTACGCGGTGGTAAATTACGAACTCCTTGATATCCGTCTGGTCGCGAAAAAGGCATTCGTCTACGGATTAAGCGTAGCCGGAGTGAGCTCTGTCATTGCTTTCTTAAGCTTTGGCAGCTCTTTCGTGGAAAAGACCTATCCCAATTTTCCGGCTTGGCTCATACCGGTCGCGGCGGCGATTGTCGCGAGCGGCGTCGGCGCATTCGTCTGGAGGAAAGTCCGGGAAACCGATGTTTTGAAGTATGAATTCATCACTATCGTTACGCACAAATTCAGGACGCCGCTGACGCGAATTCGGTGGGCGGCGGAAAGCGCCATGGAAAATCGCCTTTTGCCGGAAAAATCAAGATTACAAATGGAAAATATCAAAGAAGCGACTTTTCGGCTTTTTGAACTTACCAACGTGCTAATCGGCCTCACCGATTCCGAAACGACTTTTTCCTACAAATTAAAACGGCTTAATCTGACGCGTCTCATCAAGGAAATCGGCGCCGGTCTGGAGAAAAGAATCGTGGAGAAAAATATATCGGTTGATTTTCAGTCGGAAGATAATTGTTTTGTGATAGCCGACCAAGAACGGCTGCGGCCGGTTATAAACATCATTCTGGAAAACGCCGTTTCTTACACGCCCGCCGGCGGGAGAATCGCCGTTGCGCTTGAGAAATCGGGTAGCAAAGTGAAGTTTACGGTGTCCGACACCGGAATCGGCATCAGTAAGGAAGATATGCCTCTAGTTTTTACCAAATTCTTCCGCTCGGTTGAAGCCAAAAAAGCCGATACCGAAGGGTTAGGCATCGGCCTCTACATTGCCAAAGAAGTCATTCGCCGGCACGAGGGGAAAATCTCTGTCTTTTCCGAAGGACTCGGCAAAGGTTCGCTCTTTACCGCAGAACTCCCCGCGGCGTAACACATCTTTTAGGATCCAGTTAAGTGAGCACACTACGCTCTTATCTCTCGCGTGAAGGAGAGGGCGTTTTTGGTGAGGATATCTTCTTTTGTGCGAACCGCAGCTTTGAGGGGGGAGCCGACAAAAAATGGAAAGGAAATTTTTGGTTTTGCTTCGCCGCTTCAGACTACGAAATGAACATTT